>PBDA01000064.1 GCA_002718345.1 Rhodospirillaceae bacterium | reverse complement strand
TTGGATGGATCTTATGATCCAGTTGAAGCTCTTCATAAGAATGACGAACTTAGTGTGCGTGTTTTTTATGCTGCACGCTACTGGGCTGATACTCCCAGAACTGCGATTGCAGCAGCTGAGATGTTAGATCGTGAGGCTCCTTTTCAACGGAATGATAGATTTGGAATGTTTGGTATAGGAGAGCATGTGTATGGTCTACTACATGATACAACTACTTCAAGTAACCCCTTTTCTGATGATATTTATAGCGCATTTCATACCATTGCTCGTTCAGCAGCAAAGAATGGCTGGTATATAAATGAACATGCGATGCAGGCTAGCACTGCCAATAGGATGCTCTCAATTTCGGAGGAAATCAGCAAAGATTATCCAACTAAAGATTTAAGATGGACATTAGGACATGTCGACCTTATTGACCAAGAAACTATTCAGCGAGCTAAAAATCTTGGTTGGAACATTACTCTTGCTAATCACACGGTAAAGCCTCGGATCGAGGGTAGGGCTTCACCACCAGTTCGTATGATTCAAGATAGCGGCATACTATGGGGTATGGGTTCTGATGGAACTGTAGTTGCAACGTACAATCCATTTCATACGATTTGGGAATATACTGCGGGCAGGGTATTTCCTGATATTGTTAAATATGAAAGCGATGAAGTGGTAACTCGCGAAGAAGCTTTGATAGCGCACACAAGATCAAATGCATACATACTATTTATGGAAGATGATATTGGGACTATTGAGGTGGGAAAATACGCCGATTTGGTTGTCCTAGATCGTGATTATTTAAATATATCAGTTGATGAGGTTCGGGATATTCGGCCATTGATGACCATGTTGGCGGGTGAAATTGTTTATGGTTCGTTGAATTAATGGTTTTGCGGAATAGCAGGGCTAAAGTTTAAAAGGGACAATTTTGGGAGAATGTGTGGAATGATTTTTGATTACTTTTATAAAAAAATTAAGATTCTATATTTAACCGGTTCTGTTTTTGTGCTAACTGCATGTACAGGTGGCGAGATGGTTGAGTCCGTTACAATGGATTCTGGGCTAGTCATGACTACTCTCCAGGAAGGAAGTGGTGGTATAGCTGAAACAGGCCAATATGTTGGTGTTCACTACACTGGTTGGTTACATGATCCAAATGTAGAGAGTGGGCGCGGCCAGCAATTTGATAGTTCAGTTGATCGTGGAACCCCTTTTCGATTTTTGCTTGGTGCCGGTCGTGTGATTGCAGGCTGGGATGAGGGTGTATCTGGCATGCTAATAGGTGAAAAAAGGGAGTTAATTATCCCATCTGAGCTTGGTTATGGAACTCGAGGAGCAGGCAATGTTATTCCTCCAAATGCAACACTAGTGTTCGAGGTCGAACTGCTCAGCATCGAGTAGTCGAATAAGAAACTGAAATCAAATTATGTAGATGATCGCTTGGCCAAGCGAAATGTGGCTGTTTTGTTTTTTGCTCAGGCAGTATTAGGGTCACAGCTTCAAATAATGATTGTTCTTGGAGGCTTGGCCGGGGTTATGCTTGCCTCTAATCCTGCTCTTGCAACTTTACCAATTTCCTTAGTAATGTTTACGGCCGTTTTTGGCGCACCACTTGCCTCTAATTTTATGGGAAAGTGCGGTCGCCGATTAGGATTCTTAGTTGGGGCGTCTGGTGGATGTATTGGTGGATTACTTGCAGCTATCTCACTGTTTATAAGCAGCTTTGATTTATTGCTACTTGGTTCAGTATTTACTGGTATTTACTACTCTTTTCATGGCTTCTACCGATTTGCAGCAGCTGATACTGCATCGGATTCATTTAGACCAACAGCAATTTCATGGGTTCTGGCTGGTGGATTAGTTGGAGCTATGATCGGATCCGAAGTTGTTCAGAATTTTTCTGATTTTTTTTCACCTGTCCCTTTTGCTGGTGCTTATGGTGTTGTCGTTTTGCTGAACATCATAGGTGGAATAGGGGTGCTTTTCTTAAAGATTCCTTTGTTGCCAACTAACAATAAGAATTTGCCAGTTGGCAGACCACTTAAAACTATAATTTGTCAGCCTGAGACAATTGTGGCCATGCTGTGCGGGATGATTTCTTACGGAGTGATGGCACTTGTTATGACATCGACGTCACTTGCTATGGTTGAACATGGATTCACCTCTAGTCGGGCTGCCGATGTTGTGCGATGGCATGCTTTATTTATGTTTGGGCCAAGTTTTTTTACTGGAATCATAATAAGTAGATTTGGAAATTTACGGATTATGGCATTAGGGCTGTTAATGTTAGGTGTAAGCTGTTTTGTTGCTATTTCTGGTGTTGAACTTCGACAGTTTTATACTGCATTAATTCTTTTAGGGTTTGGTTGGAATTTTAGTTTTATAGGTGCAACTACTTTATTGGCAAATACATACAGAGAAAATGAACGAGCAAAAGTTCAAGGACTAAATGACTTTTTGGTTCTTGGTGCTGTATCAATGGCTTCTTTTCTTTCTGGCGCATTACTTAATTATTTTGGTTGGCCTATGGTGCAAATTGCAGCCATGCCCCCCTTGCTAGTAGCAGTTATATCGCTAAGTTATTTGGCCATTTATAGACGTGGGAAAATAGAGATAATCTCCTCTTAAAATATGAAAAATGCCACAAAACAGTTTTAGTTACTTTTCAAACGGAAACAAATAATGAAAATAAATCAAAATACATTGCCAAGTAAATTATTTTTTTCTATCTTTTTTCCCCTATTAAACCTATTTATTTTTACAAGCTTACATGCCCAAGAAGAAATATTGATTTTAGGGGGAAGTGGCAGACATTGCGGGGAAGATCCTCACTGTTTTAATCGCCTTCATCCAGACATTCCTATGGCAGGTCGTGCAGAGCCTGGGCAGGGATTGGTATTAAAAACACGTAATTCTATAGACGCTCAATTGGACCCTGAAAGTACGTTTATAGATGAGCGATTTTCAGATCCTATTCTTGGGACTGTACATCCGTTGACTGGGCCTGTTTACATAGAAGGGGCCGAACCGGGTGATACTATAGCCGTGACAATAAAAGACATAGAACCAGGTCGTTTTGGGCAGACTAGAATAACTGGGAATGCTTTTATTGGAGACCATATATCTGGGCCATTTAGTGTACTGTGGAAACTTAATCGTAAAGAAGCCGTTTCTGATGATTTGCCCGGCATAAAAATTCCTAACAGTAGTTTCCCGGGAATTATCACTGTGTTGCCTGGTCCTGATCAAATAGAGGTAATTGTTGCTAGGGAGCAAGCTTTAGCAGATCAGGGAGGTTCGGCAACATTGCCACAGTCGGCTCATGCATTACCCGCAGTTATCTGCGGATATGAATCAGTTAAAAATAATGAATGTCTTCGCACCGGTCCTCCACGAGAACACGGTGGCAATATGGATATTCGATACCTAGGAGTGGGGAGCACCATTTACTTGCCTTGTTATATAGAAGGTTGTGGTCTCGGTGTGGGTGATCTGCATTTTGCTCAGGGTGACGGTGAGGTGGCTGGTACAGCAATTGAAATGAATGCTACTGTCACTTTGACTACAGAAGTTATTAAGGATGGACGAAATTTGGATCGAGGACCTCATTATGAAGGTGCTTCAAGATTAATGGATATACCTTCTAGGCGTTTCTATGCTACTACTGGATTGCCAATAAAATCAGCAGGAGAAGTTCCGCCGGATATGCAGTATTTGGATTCTCCAAAAGTTAATGAATTAGAAAATCTTTCAAAGGATATTTCGTTAGCTGCGCGTAATGCTTTGATTGAAATTATTGATTATATGGTGGATACCTATGGCCTTACTCCAGAACAGGCTTACGTTGTTGCAAGTGTTGCAGTAGATTTACGTATTGGACAATTAGTAGACGTTCCTAATGTTGGCGTAACGGCTATTTTGCCTTTGGATATATTTTATGACCCTTAAGTAATTAGTTTGATCTTTTTTTCAAACTTCGATTCAACAATTTTTCCTATAATTCTGCTGGATTTGTAGCCATGATGAATGAGGTCTGCTAAACACTTATCTTTTTTTTCATTAGAAATAGTTGCGAGCAATCCACCAGAGGTTTGTGGGTCAAAAAGTAGTGGATAGGAATCGTGAGCATATCCTGCGCCAGAATTATTAATACGTTGAGAAAAGCGTTCATTTTTTGGGTAAAGAGTTGAAAAAAAATTCATTCTTAGTGTTTCTAACGCTCCTTTCATTACAGGAATATCATTCATGTATATGGTAGCTCCATTCTGTGAATTTTTTAGCATCTCTAGTAGATGACCTGCGAGTCCATACCCTGTGATATCGGTGCATGCACTTGCACCATGAGTTTGCATAATTTGTCCCGCTTTATGATTTGAAACAAGCATAGACTCAATTGCATTATTGACCCATCTTCCTTTGGCTTTTGCTCGCATATGAGCTGCAAGTAAAGTTCCTGTACCGATTGATTTTGTAAGGATTATACTATCCCCTGCATGGACTTCTTGTTTGCGTAGTAGTTTTTTATTTTCATCTATTAAGCCTGTAACTGAAAACCCAAGAGAGATTTCTAATCCCTCACTAGTGTGTCCGCCTATCAAAGATACATTTTCATTATTAAATGTCTGAATTGCGCCAAGCAACATTTGTCTGAGTTCATTGACAAGTTTTTTTTCTGGCCATACAGGTAGGGTAACAATTGCCATTGCAGTCTGTGGGTCTGCGCCCATTGCATGGAGATCTCCAAGGCAATGATTTGCAGTGATTCTTCCAAAAAGGAATGGATCAGAAATCATTGGTCGAAAAGCATCGACTGAGAGAACAGAAAGTTTTCCTTTTGGTACAGTAATAAGAGCAGCATCATCTGGGGTGTTTAGACCAACGATGACATCATCTCTATTTAATAACGGAAGGTCGGCAAGGGCGGCTGTAAGGACGTCAGAGCCCACCTTGGCACTACATCCTCCACACCTCATTGTATCTTTGGATAGATCATGCTCAGCAGGCATTGGCACTTGATTGTTAGGATTTAGACTTGCTGAATCTTTTGCAAACTTCATTTCAGGAAGAACTTGATATTCTTCTATGAAACGTTTGTCAATCCAGTTTTTCCATTTCCATACCCATCGCCCTTGTGCTGACCACTTTGATTTTGTTGCAACTGCAAATTTATTGCCCGTACTTATCAGTTTTAGAAAATGTTTTTGAGGTTTATAGTTTGACATCTTGTGGTGCAAAAGTTTTGCACGAAGATTATTGGTTAGTATCGGTGCTTGCCTTACTGCAAAAACCCCTGATTTTGGCCTGGAGCTACCATTTATTGTGGCTATGTCGCCCGTTGCAAATATGTTTGGTTCCGACACACTTTTAAGTTGATTGTCTATAAGCAAAAAGCCTTGATCATCTAATGCAAGGCCTGTTTTTTTTAGCCAATCTGGAGGTTTTGCCTCCGTAACCCATAGAATTTCATTGAGATCTAATTCGAAGTTGTTGCTTATTACTTTGCCTTGTCGTACTTCTGTGATTCGCGTAGATGTGTGTATTTGAATGCCGCGCACTGTTAATAAATTATGGAAATATTTTGCAACCCTATGTCTTTCATCGGACAAAATATTTTTGTCAGATGTAATTAAAGCTAGTTCAACGAGGTTGGTTTTGTCGAGAGAGGATGAAAAAAAATGATCAATAGCCAGTATCACCTCAATGCCACCAACACCTCCACCAATTACACCAATTTTAGTCTTGCCTTCTCGTTTTATAATCCTTTCACAAATTTCTTCCCAGCGATTTAGAAATTGGCTGATTGGTTTTACGGGAATTACATTACTTTTTGAGTCAATTAATTTAGGTTGACACGGTGTAGAGCCAATATTTATAGATAGCAGATCGTAAGATATTGGCGGCCGTTTGCTAAGTAATACTTTTTGATTCTTGGTGTCAATGCCTATGACCTCATCATGTATAAATCTTGCGCCAGCAAATTCTGTTAGTGGGATAAGGTCGACATGTCCCTCATTTGCTTTGTAGTGACCAGCAATAATGCCTGGCAACATGCCGGAGTAGGGAGTTTCAATCTCTCGACTTATCAGCGTTAGCCGAGCCCCGCCTACATTTTGCATGCCGAAGGATTTTAGAACTCCAATGTGGCTATGGCCTCCTCCTAGTAATACAACATCTTTTAAAACTGGGGTATGGTTCATATTGGGCTGAATATACAGACCGTGATTCGTGCTGCTCAGTACTGCTTTAGATACTAGACTGTATTAACATCTAATGGCTGATGAGATTGAGGCCTACCTGCAGCTGCATTAATAATCATATCTGGACTAATAGGCGCACGATTAAAGGAGTGCCCCCCTAGTGCATCAGATATGGCGCATAAAATTGCAGCAGAGGCACAGCCTTGCACCGGTTCACCAACACCTCTGGCACCTACGGGGTTTTGTGGATCCGCAATATCTACCGCTCCCCATTGCATTGTGGATGGTACGTCTAAATAAGACATAGGCTTAGCTTGGTACAGGCCTACATTAGCAGGAAGGCCACTCTGAGGGTCATAAACATGTCTTTCAGTGCATGCCATTCCAAACCCCATCACTGCGCCACCTTTTACTTGAGTGGAAAGTCCTTTGGGGTGCAGAATCGTGCCACAATCAGCGACTGACACGTAATCAACAATATCAAATTTTCCGGTTTCAACATCCAATTCAATTTCAACAAAACCACTTGCGATAGCAGGCGCCACTCCTTCGTGAAGTAAATTGTCTTTTGCAACACCAATGAGGCCGGAGCCAGCCAGTCCAGCAACGGCCATGCGTGTAACATCATGAATATCTTCAGGAGTTTCATGACCAGAGTATTTGCCGCCAAGTTCAATTGCTCGTTGTGCAGCAGCAGCAAAAGTTATATTTATCGTTTGATCAGATTTAAGATAAACAGTTTCATTTTCAATATCATAATCATCCGCTGTTCCACCTAGGTCTAAAGCAGCTATTTCTTTTAGCTTTTCAAGTGCATCTACTGCTGCAACATAGGCAGTTCGTGTGCAAGTAAAAGATGTATTACTGCCAGTTTGGGTGGGAGCCCAGGACAAATGTCGTCGACTATCCCCACGGATAATTAAACAATTATCCCAATTGTATTTGAGAACTTCTGCTGCAACACGAGATGTTGCGGTATGAGAGTAAGTTCCAAGATTGCCAACCCCGGTATGAATATGAAGTTTGCCATCAGGAGTAATTCTAACTAGGCCATCATAACTATTGCGGCCAGCAGAGTGATAACTCTGACCAATTCCAATGCCCGTCACCTTGGTTCCAGAGCGTTGTCCGCTTCGAGCATTTCTTTCTTCCCAGTTGAAGAGTTCTGCACCCTGTACCAAGGTTTCATCCTGATATGCGCTAGTAACAGGACCTTGGTTTGCACCAATTGTTGCATCGTTATCTGCTGCATTAATTCGTCGTATGGTTAGCTGATCAATACCGAGCTCTCTCGCAGCTTTATTAAGGATAGGCTCTACTGCTTGGGCTATTTGATTTTGTCCTGGTCCACGTTGAGGACCACGAGGCGGGGTATTAGTTTCTACTGGGATGCCTCGATACCTCATAGCAATAGGCTGATAAAGTATTGAGATAGAGTCGGCTGCTGAGTCGTTATCAGTCCAGCCTGTGTGTGGTCCATTCTCATTGATAATAGATAGATCTGTTGCCAGCAACCTGCCATCGGAACGGAACCCCATTTTAAGCCGGCCCTGAAAACCTGGTCGTGCAGTTCCCAGGCCGTATTCCTCAGCGCGTGTGATGCGAAGCATTACTGGACGTCCGATCTGTTGGCTCAATAATGCGGGTACAGCCATAATTGGATATGGACCACCTTTAGATCCAAAACCACCTCCACACGTCTCTGCAATATAGACAAGGTTTTCTTGTTCTAGGTTAAGTAGTCGTAGCAGCCCTGGGATCATGGCAGTCTGACTTTGAGAAGATCCATGGAGATAGCACTTCCCATTTTGCCAATAAGCCATGCAGCTACGTGGTTCCATACAATGATGAGAGACACCAGCTGTTACAAAGCTTTCATCAACGATAACAGAGGCCTGTTCAAATCCTGCATCAACATCTCCATAAGCCCACTCCGTAACAGCTTGGCCCATTGGTAGCTGGCCTTCCTCTACCTCCGCAAAATCTCGTGCAGTCCACTTTATAGTTTGTGTTTCAATTCGACGACCTGCAACATTACCATCACTTCGTGCGTTTGGGCCTCCTGGATAAAGGCTATCTAGCGGATCTACCGTAAATGGTAGCGGCTCTATATCAAGCTCAATAAGTTCAATTGCGTTTTGAGCTGTAGTTTCATCTATAGCTGCAACCGCTAAGATCGGTTCGCCTACATAGCATGGTTCATTTGTAAGTATTGGTGTCGCAGGCATTGGAGGCATTTGCGAAGCAGGAATGTCATCCGCTGTCAGAATGCCGTAGACACCTTCTAAAGCTAATGCAGCTGATGTATCTATGTTAAGCACCCTGGCATGTGGTATAGGGCTAGTGAGTAGTTTTGCAAAGAGCATGCCCTCAGCGCGGAAATCTTCTGCGTATTTGGCTTGGCCTGTAACCTTGCCTCGTATGTCAGGTGGCGTGAAGTCCTTGCCAATTAGCTCATATGCCATGATTACCCCTCCACTTGTCTTCATAGGCATGCCTGATACTTTCAGACACTAAGTTTATTTATTTGAAGAATTATAGGAGATTACCACTGATCTGGCAGGGACTCACCCATATGAGGAATTTGTATGGCTGTTAGACCTTATTTTGCGCCCAGATCAACAAACAGGTACTAGGTTTATGTCCAAAGAATGGTTCTTTGGGCGCATCAATGATTATCCAGTCGCTCTTAAAGCCTATTTCAATACTAGACCAATTAGAGCTTATAGTTCAGGAAGCCGAACCCTGTTTTAGGAGTCCGGTCCTGAAGTTTGTAATTTGCGCGCTAAATTATTTGTTCTTACTTATTGATTGATAGCAACTGGAACAAATTTTTGTATGCGCTTTCCAGTATTCACCTCAGCTGTGTAAATATTACCAAAGCTATCAGCTGTAATGTTATGAACCCAATTGAACTGACCTGCCTGTCTCCCACCATGACCAAAAGATCCGACTACTTCCATGTCATCTCGGCGCAGGATCCAAACCTTCATATTTGCACCATCAGCAGCAAACAGCCATTGCTGGTCAGGGTCACTTGATAATTCAATATCCCAGGCCGCACCCTGAACAATTGTCCAGGGTGCAAAAACACCTTCCTGAACAAAAGTACCATCTTTGTTAAAAACGTGAATTCTGCTGCCACCTCGATCTGCAACATACACAAGACCGTCTCTGGATATTCGAACTGCATGGACTGGGTTATGCCAAGATTCATTTACTGGTGAGAGGTTTGAAATATCAACAGTGTCATTAGGAATGTTCCCAAATGCTCCCCAGTGTCTCTTGTATTCTCCAGTATTGGCATCAAAAACTACTACACGCCGATTGAGGTAACCATCAGCAATGTAGGCTTCATTAGTTTCAATATCAACGGTGACATCTGCAGGTCGACCAAGATGCTGGGTGTCGTTACTACCACTAGTTTGATTCCACTGACCAATAGTGAGCAGGTGTTCCCCTTCAGTTGTAAATTTCATTACAACATGGTCACTGCTGCCGTTACCGCCAATCCATACATTGTCTTCATGATCAATAAAAATCCCGTGTTCTTGTGTTGGCCAATTATCAGGCAAATCCCAGCCAGCTGGATCCACTATATTTGCTGACCCATAAGATGTATCTAGTACTGATTGTTCTTGGTTCCACGTAGGGCCACCCCATGCCTGAATTACCTCGCCAGCAGGATTAAAAGCAATAACCGATGGTGCCGGGTAGCAGCAGTCAGTTGCTGGTGGATTTTGCACAGCTCCAAGTTCGTGAGCCGTAAGCGAACGCGGCCGTTGAATAATCCAAATATTATCTTGACTGTCAACGGCAATACCGGATACCTGACCTAGTATCCAGTCGTTTGGTAACTGTTTAGGCCAAGATATGTCTACCTCAAATTGAGGCGCTCCATCCGAACTACCCATATCAGTTGTCGGAGCAGTATTTGCCGAAGGAGCTTGGGCTTGCGAGATATTAGGCCCACTATTTTCCGAAGAACAACCTGCAAGTATAAGCGCTAAGCTACAGCAGGTTCCGAGTGAAAACAGGTATTTTGATGTCATTGCAATGCTTCCCATTTTGGCCACATTAAATTTGTAGACCTTGTTTAGTATGTCAAGACTAACCGAACAAGCGCTAAGCATCAAAACTGTCTGTATTTTTTTGTCAGTAAGTTAACCAAATCAACTGGTAAAATATCTAAAAGGCAGATCGCTCTTTAGTTTTTTTGCTGTTAATAAATTGCTAAGAAGGTTTTTTTCTACATGGTTCTTCATAAGTCAGGAGTAGGTAATGACAATGACATTCAAACCCACATGTGATCTCTATGACGAGTATTTAGATTTAGCTAGAGTCCCAGCAATTACGTTTCTGAATCTTGGGGGTATAAAGGGATTTTGCGGAAAAGTGGTCACCGTAAAATGTTTTGAGGATAACTCAAAAGTCAAAGAGCTTGTGGCGACACAGGGTAAAGGAAAGGTTATGTTGGTTGATGGGGGGAGCTCTCGACGTTGTGCGCTTGTGGGGGATGTTTTAGCTGGTCAGGCACAACAAGCAGGTTGGGAGGGCATTATTGTGGTTGGGTCTGTAAGAGACAGAGATGCTTTGAGGGAACTTGATCTTGGAATAATGGCATTGAGCACTACACCAAGGAAGTCCGTACGCCGTGGTGAAGGCCAGGTGGATATTCCTATTCAGGTTGGTGGAATATGGTGCAAATCTGGCGATCGTATATATGGGGATAATGATGGCGTTTTATTATTAGATGGAGATTGAGTCAAATATAAAGTTTGCATTGTTCAACGGTTGATTCTATTGGCACGCAAATTGATTGAAAGAACAAAATTTCAGAAAAAGTTGGTAAGTCCGCTAGCTCGCAAACCTGGAAAAAAATCTCCAATAAAAGAAGCGGGCCAGGGTACCCTCAGTAGTTGATGAAAAAGCATATAGGAAATACTCCAAGCTCCGAGACTTACCGTTAGGGTTGTTTTCCAATTTTCTTTTGCTTCTATGCGTAGATAGCCCGCTAGAAAAATGAGAATTGCTGGAAGCAAACCAATGACTAATGCTGCAGCAAGATTAAAGAAACACCAAGAAAAGTAGCGGATAGTGAGATACCCAATTTTGTTTTTAGGTAGGTTATTTAGTCCTGATGGTGTATCTGCATTGTTAGTGCCAATTTTGTCTATATCAGATGACTGTCTTGGTTCGTTAATAAATAGTGTTGCGGTAAGTTGCCAACTTGCCAGAAAAAGCCCTAACGAGCCCACAACCTGCGGAACAAGTCTTGCGCCAAAGTCCCATTGCCATGATCCTGCGATTGTGATCACAAAGAAAGTAATCACTATCAGGTTAAACCAGAAGCCTGAATCAATACTATGTGGTTTGAACGCAAGAATTAACTGAGAGCTTTTTTTTTGACGATGCTTCAATAAGTCAGAAATAAAAGGTTTCAAGATGCTGTAGGCAGTAATAAGTAAGACGCCTATGACAATTGGTCGCGAGAGCCAGTCAGCGCCATAGCGTTGAAAGGAAATAAACATATATCGTTCGAGAAGTCCGCCGAGAACAAGACCCAGCAACAAAGGTGGTCTCGGCCAATTGACTCGTTTCATGGCCCACCCAAGTAAACCGAAGCATAGCAATGCAACTATGTCTCCCCATTGCCGGGTTGCTTGAAATGCGCCAATAAATGTAATCGACAGAACAACGGGTGCTAGAACACCCACTCTTATTTGAGCAATTGATGCTAGTTGGCGGGCAAAAATAAAACAGATGCCACAGCCAAGAATATTCGCCAATGCAACTGTCCAGACGAGTGTATAGGTGACATCTAGACGAGTAGTCAGCATGTCAGGACCTGGAGATAGGCCATGAATTAAGAATGCGCCAAGTAGTAGAGCCATTGCAGCCGTTGCAGGAACACCAAAAGCGATGGTGGACACAAGAGCGCCACCTTCTTTTGCATTGTTAGAACTCTCTGATGCAATTACCCCACGTACATCACCCTTACCAAAGGTTTCTGCTGCACCTTTTTCAGCGCGCATTGCGTGTCCATAAGCAATCCACGGAATCACTGGCGCTCCAATACCTGGTACAGCACCTAGAACGCTACCAATCCCTGAGCCACGTAAAACAAGGGACAAATTTGATAGCGTATCTTTAACGCCAGTCAGTTGGTCCCACGCAGTAGCAACACCATGATTTTTTTTCACTGTCCTGCCAGCAATTGCCATTTCTGCAATTTCTGGAATTGCGAATAAACCTAAGGCTAAAGGGACAAGTGGAATTCCCTCAAGGAGATATAAAGACCCGAAGGTCCAACGTTCGATTGCAGTATTAGGTTCCTCACCTACTGTAGCTATAATGAGTCCAATTGCTGCAGCGGCAAGTCCCTTTAAGGGGTTTCCACCACTCAAGACCCCTATTAGTGATAGACCAAAAATACAAAAAGCTAATAGTTCTGGTGATCCAAAACTTAGTATGAATGGCCTCAGAATAGGGATGCATAGTGCCAAAAAGACGGCTCCGAAAAGCCCACCCAGTACTGATGCCGAGAAAGCTGCACCGAACGCACGAGCTGCTTGGCCCTTTTTAGCCATAGGATGACCATCTAAAATGGTAGAAGCTGAACCAACAGTTCCCGGGACACCAAAAAGTACGGCAGGAATTGTATCTGATGTCGCAACAACCGCTTGTAGTCCAACCAAAAATGCCAGCGCGGTAAATGGGTCCATATCAAATGTAAATGGCAGAAGCAATGACAAGCCAACAATGCCGCTAAGTCCTGGTATAACACCAAGCGCCAAGCCAATAACTACACCTAATGCAACAAATATAAGGCGTGATGGGTCAAATACGATTTCTAGTGCACTTAGTGCCATCTCAAACATCGAATTACTACCTATTATTGAGTCCTAGTATTGTTTTTGCTTCAGAGACAATACTTTCCGGTGTTTCTAGTGCTTGTTCAACAAAAAAAGATAATTCATCGCCTATAGTAGGTTGTAATTCTGATCTAACTGATATTTTAAATGCTTGAATAAATTCAGGATCGTTCATCATTGTTTTAAATGCATCTCTTAATGCTCTGATTCTATCTAATGGCACTTCTGGTGGTGCAAAAAGTGGCCAGCCCATGTGAGACCCTATTTCAATAAAATCCACTAGTGCCCTGTCCCTATCATTAGTCATGAGGCTTTGAAGATATGGAACCCCTGGTTTTGCAAGCGGGTCCGGAGGACCCATATATAAAAGGTGAGAAATTCGACCATCTGTAAGCCATTCTGGACGAGTTATAGCCCAAGCTTGGAGGCTGCTTGATTGACCATGAACTTCTCCTCTTTCCATTGCAAAAACCACATCGTTGCTACTTTCATATCCAGCAACAATATTGAATTTTAGATTTAGTAACGCTTGTGCCATTGCTGGGAATTGATGTGCTGGGGAGCCGCGTCCAGTTGTTCCTATAAATAGTTCTCTTTGCTTGGCTTCCTCAAGGGTTGTTGCAGGTGAAGAGCTCATGACTGAAACGATACCTGTATATTTCAACGCAGACCCAATCCAGTTTATATTCTGTCCATCAAATTTAGCGCGTCTTGGTTCCATCATTTGTGCAGTGATGATGCCAGGAAGGGAATAACCAAGAATAGAGCCATCTCTAGGTGCAGAGCGGTAAATGTAGTTAGTCATCGTGACGCTACCACCACCGGGTAGGTTCTGCACAATAATTGAAGGATTGCCGGGTATATGTCCTTGAAGGTGTTGTGCGATTATCCTACCTGAGATATCCGTTGTTCCACCAGCACCTGAACCAACCAAAATTGTGATAGTGCGGCCAGCATAAAATTCCTTTGCTGTTTGGGCAGTAGTGGTACTACTCATTAACAGAACAGTCATCAAAAGTAGATAATACATTTTTGCTAGCAATGGCTCGCCTGCTTAAACACTTTGTTATGGTTAGTGTATTGTTCACAATCTGGTAGAAAAGGGTAGTTTTTAATCTATGAGCACTGATCAAACTAATAGCTTAGAAAAGGCTCAGCCTTCTTATCCTGATTTTCAGGATCACCTTGCTAAATTGGAATCAAGAGGTCTACTTAGGCGTATAGACCGCCCAATTAATAAAGATACAGAGCTACACCCATTGGTTCGATGGCAATTTCAGGGAGGCTTGTCTGAATCAGATCGTACGGCTTTTTTATTTACAAATGTAATTAATGGAGAAGGGAAAAAATACGATATACCTGTTGCAGTTGGTGCGTTAGCGACGACCCCAGAGATTTATTCAATCGGTATGGGCGTGCCGTTGGAAAATATTGGCGCTAGATGGATGCATGCCATTGAAAATCCAATACCCCCTTTAGTGATAGAGTCTCCACCTTGTCAGGAAGTAATCATGCAAGGCGAATCGCTAAAAAAGGGGCATGGCCTTGAAAGTTTGCCTGTACCAGTATCAACTCCGGGTTACGATTCTGCGCCCTACCTAGCTGCAACAATAGTAATTACCAAAGACCCTGAAACTGGTATACGTAACATGGGAACTTACAGGGGTGCTCTTAAAGCTTCTGATAGGTTAGGTGTGCGAATGGCTACTCGCGTAGGAGGAGCAGGTGGATACCTTCATTGGCAAAAATATCAAAAGCTAGGAGAACCTATGCCTTGTGCTATCGCTGTTGGCGTACCTCCTGTAGTTGCATATAGCGGACCACAAAAACTAGCAGTTGATCAAGATGAAATGGGCGTTGCTGGAGCCTTAGCTAATTCTCCCATTCGGGTAGCAAAAGCAGTTACGGTAGATTTAGAGGTTCCTGCAGATGCGGAAATCGTAATTGAAGGGTTTATAGACACGGAGTTATTGGAACCTGAAGGGCCATTTGGTGAAAGTCATGGTTATGTTGCATTGGAAGATTTCAATATGTCCATGCAGGTAACTGCAATCACTAGGAAGCGTTCACCGATATTCCCATCTATAGTGAGCCAGGTTACACCAAGTGAGTCGAGTGTCATTAAGCGGGTTGCCTATGAGCCACTTTTCTTAAACTATTTGCAGGAGGAGCTAAAAGTAGATGGGATACTCAGTGTCACAATGCATGAAGCGTTGACGAATATCAGGCCAGTCATCTTTCTACGTTTTGAGGACGATACACCACGAAAGGAAGTTTGGCGCGGACTTGAGGGAGCCTCAACTTTGCAAGCGCAGTGCGGAAAAATTGTCATCGCACTTAGTAGTGATATTGATGCATTAAACATGGACGCTATTTTCTGGTCTCTAGCTTATCGTATGAACGCCGTCGATGACCTACGTATTGTTGCAGGAAGAAAACGTGGGCATGGACCAAAAGGAAATAAAGGTGAGGAATCAGGCATTCTAGTTGATGCAACTCGTAAAACTAATATGACGCCATTGGCATTGCCTGCCCGTGAGTTTATGGAAAATGCTCGTGCTATCTGGGAAGAATTGAAATTACCTGAATTGTCGCCTAAAGCACCTTGGCATGGATACTCGATGGGAGATTGGAGTGATGTTTGGGAGATGTTTGCTCAGAATGCTGTTAGTGGACGCTGGGTAGATAGTGGTGTTCAGACTTTTAAGCGCAGGCAATCAGGTTTAGTTCCTGAGACCCCTGCTAGAGATGTAGAGGATGGTTAAAGGGTAGTTTTGTCTCATGACCACAGATTTTAAAGAAATATGCTTTAAGTCTATTGGTAAGCCAGTTCCTCGCAAGGAGGATGATAGGCTTGTTCGCGGAGAGGGGCGGTTCAGCGATGACTTTAACATTTCTGACCAGGTTTATGCAGTTATGGTTCGTTCTGTTTACCCACATGCAAAAATTCTTGAAATTGAGACAGCTGTAGCAGAGGAAATGCCTGGCGTTCTTTTGGTACTGACGGGTAGTGATTGCAAACAGGCAGGGTTGGGATCCATACCTCATAGCCCAGTTCCTTCAACCCGATCAGATCTTAAGTTGACCGGACCTGGAGGTAACGAGATTTTTGAAGGCCCGCATACACTTTTGGCCCTTGATAAGGTCCGCTATGTGGGAGAGCCTATTGCAATGGTGATTGCTGAAACGCGAAATCAAGCAGTTGATGCAGCAGAGAGTGTTTTTGTTGACTATGATCCGATTCTTTCAGTTGCAGATAGTCATATGGCTGCAGCAGCCAATGCACCAGTTATTTGGGATGCTGTTCCTAGCAATACCTGTGTTGATACAACTTTTGGAGACCCAAAGAAAACGGAATCTGTCTTTAAGCAAGCAGATTACGTTGTTCAAATGGATTTTAATATTGGAAGGGTAACAGGAGTTCCATTGGAACCTAGAGCAGCATTAGCAAGTTTTGATGATGATACCGGTCGATATACATTATACGCAGGAAGTAATGGGGCGGTTCGGCACAAGCACCAGATTGCCTCAGCTTTAGGAGAAAACCCAGAAAAAATTAGAATTCTTTGCTTCGATGTTGGAGGTAATTTTGGTACTAAAAATCGTGTTTACTCTGAGTTTGGCTTAACTCTCTGGGCGGCTAAACAGCTTGGTCGGGCAGTTAAGTTTACAGCTACTCGATCTGAATCTTTTTTAAGCGATTATCAGGGTCGAGATCTTAAGACTAGTGTTGAGTTAGCTCTGAGTTCGGATGGGCAGTTTCTTGGTTATAAGGCATCTAATCTAAGCAATCTTGGTGCTTGGATAGTTTCGCTTTCTCCCTTGGGTAAAGGAATTGCTTTAGTTACTGGTAGTTATAATATTCCAACAGCGACAGCCCGAGCTCGTGGGGTTTTTACTAATACAGTTCCTACACAGGCTTATCGTAGTTCGGGCCGTCCAGAGGTATGCCATGCTCTTGAACGGATCATTGATACTGCTGCATATGAATGTGGTTTCGATCCTATTGAGCTACGCCGTAAAAACCTAATTCCATCGGCTGCTATGCCTTACACAAACCCACTAGGAGTTAAATATGACAGTGGCAACTATGAAAAGAGTATGGATATCGCTCTTGAGATGATTGATTGGTTAGGTTTTACAGGTAGAGAAACACAAGCACATTCTAGAGGTAAGTGTTTAGGAAGAGGATTTGCCAATTATGTTGAGTCATCTATTGGCGCTCCCATGGAACGGACCGATATTATAGTTAAATCAGAGCAGGTTGTTGAGGTTGTTATTGGAACCCAACCTACTGGTCAAGGGCAGGAGACTAGCTTTGCGCAGGTTGCTGCTGATTTTATGTGTATTGATTTAGATTATGTGAAAATCATAGTTGGTGATACTGATATAGTGAAATCTGGAGGAGGGTCGCATTCTGGGCGATCAATGAGGCAGGCAGGTACGGTTATTTTTCTTGCGTGCAAGGATCTAATAAAGCAAGGCAGAAAAATTGCAAGCTTTCTTTATAACGTGGATTTAAAAGAAGTAGAGTTTTCTGGTGGTGTTTTTAATATTCGAACTATTGGCAAAACAATTGATTGGTTCGAGCTAGCCAAAGTAGTCGAATCATCAAATTTACCAAAAGAATTAGAAAACGGATTATCCGTTTCTCGGGAAAATGAAATGGATGTTGCGGTTTTCCCCAATGGTTGTGCAGCCTGTGAAGTTGAGGTAGATCCGGAAACCGGCCAAGTCAAATTAGAGCGTTATGTTGCAGTTGATGATGTTGGCCGTGTAATTAATCCAATGATTGTTGATGGCCAGACACATGGTTCAATAACTACAGGGCTTGGGCAGGCTCTCATGGAGTATTGCCTAATCGATCAGGGTTCTGGTCAGCCAATTACGGGGTCTTTAATGGATTACACTCTGCCTCGCGCTGATGATGTGCCCATGTTTTCAACAGCCTTCAATGAGGTTTTTTCACCAACTAATCCGTTGGGGATAAAGTCTGGCGGAGAAGGCCCAACAACACCGGCTCTAGCGGTAGTAATTAATGCGATTGTAAATGCCTTAAGAGATTACGGTGTACGTGATATCGAGATGCCGGCAACGCCATTTAGGGTGTGGACTGCAATCCAAAATGCCCAAAGTGCTCAGGAAAAAATTTGATGAGTTTGCAAAATAGTTTAGAGCTTATTTGTTTTCCTGGCGCGCCAAATTTGCCAATTTTTGCAGCTCTGGAATTAGGTTATTTTAAAGATGTTGGGTTGGATGTTCATCTGGAAACAACTCCTAGTTCTGTATATCAAATTGAGAACTTAGTAAAAGGTCAATTTCAAATAGCTGGAACTGCTTTTGATAATGTTGTGGCATATAAAGAAGGGCAGGGTGCAATAAGTTTTGATGTTTCACCTGACTTGGTTGCTTTTATGGGCGCGACTCACATTGAGCTTTCTTTAATTGTTGCTCCTGAAATACAGACTTACGACGATATTAAAGGTCGTTCTATCGCGTTGGATGCGCTTGCAACCGGATTTGCATTTGTTCTGTATGACATGATTGAGAAAGCTGGGTTATCAATTGAGGATTGTGAGTTAGCTCCAGTCGGAGCTACACCAAAGCGTTGGGAATCAGTTCGTTCGGGAGACCATGTTGGGACTTTGACAATAGAACCTTTCACAAGCATTGCGTTAGCAAATGGCTTTCGTGTTTTACAGACAAGCGTGGATACAGTGCCAAATTACCAAGGAGGAGTCTTTGCGGCAAGTAGTAGTTGGGCTGAAAATAACCCGGAAATAATAAGAGGTTTTATGAAGGGATATCTTGCCGGTCTAAAATGGACTCTAGATTCTGGTAATTACGAAGCAGCAAAAGATATTCTTTTAGCTAAGATGCCTGCAATTCAACCGAGAGTGGCAAATGCTGTTATGAAAAAACTTTTAAACCCTATAACTGGCCTCACTCCTAACGGTTCGCTAGATTTTCAGGGTATCGATACCGTACTAAAATTGCGTTCTAGGTATGCTACCCCTTCAATGCAACTTACAAATCACTCTAAGTACATTAATGAGTCATTTTTTGAAGAGCCGAATAAGCCAGATTAACTGTTATGTAATGTCAAAAGCAGTGGCATTAAGCTCTCTCAGGTTCTATGCTTTGTTGATGATCAATCGTCTTCGAGCCCTATGAGGCTCCTCTAACCGGAGGTGAGCGCCATGAAGTCACAGAAAAAATCAAAATGCGATCCGCTCGAGAATAATAAAGATAAGGGTAAGAGTGTTAATCGAAGGGAGTTCCTTTCTACAGCTACAGCGGCAGGTTTAGCTGCTGCGTCAGTAGGTGCTTCTAAGGAAGCATTGCCACAAGAATTGCTAAACAGGCGATTTGCTGCAGTAGCGCCTCCTAGCGCTCAGCAAGAAGCAATGGAGAATGAGATTCCTGTTGGTTACACAGCTGATGAAGCGAAGCAATATTTTGTAACCAATCCTGGTTCTGATTTCATGGTGGATGTTTTAAAGGGGTTAGAGTTTGAGTACGTCACTACAAATCCTGGTTCAAGTTTTAGAGGGATCCATGAATCCATCGTTAATTATGGAGGCAATAAGTCCCCTGAGTTGATTGAGGCTACTCACGAAGAAATTGCTACTGCTATGGCCCATGGCTACTACAAAGTTACCGGTAAGCCGTTAGCAATGCTCGCCCATGGAACAGTTGGGTTACAGCATGCTGCAATGTCAGTTTATAACGCGTGGTGTGATCGCAGCCCGATGGTTATTCTTGCAGGCAATCATCTCGATGTAACTCATCGGAGACCGGGAGTTGAGTGGTCACACTCAGCACAAGATTGTGTAAGAGTAATTCGCGATTATATTAAATGGGATGACAATCCTGTTTCACTGCAGCATTTTGCTGAATCCATGGCACGCGCATATAAAATAGCTATGACTCCACCAATGGGGCCCGTAGCTATTGTTTTGGATGGGCACCTTCAGGAAGAGGAGCTTGGTGAACAGCAGGTATCAATGCCAGCTATGACGCCGACTCAGCCACCTAGTGGTGACACCAATGCGGTTGACGAAGCCGCCCGGTGGTTAGTAGAGGCTGATAATCCAGTAATTGTAGTTGACTTGATGGCCCATAATCAGGAGGGTGTTGAACGCTTAGTTGCTTTAGCAGAGGCATTGCAAGCACCCGTGGTCAATCAGTTTGGTCGGATGAATTTTCCTAATAATCACTACTTGTCTCAGGGCGCAAATGCTATTGCACAAGCTGATGTTATTCTGGGGTTGGAGCTTTATGATACATGGGGGACCATTAATCAAATGCGTGATCGTGTTCATAAAGATGTCCAAAGACGGGCACGACCAGATGCTAAAGTCATAGATATTGGTGTTAAAGACCTGTTCACCAAATCAAATTATCAAAGCTTTCAACGTTATTTTTCTACTGATTTATCCATAGCAGGAGATGCACAGGCAACTTTGCCTGTGTTAACGGAGGCGGTTCAGTCAGCAATGTCTCGAGAAAGACGAGCATCTAATGCTGAAAGAAAAGTACGTTGGGAAGAAGCCCATGCTCGACAGCGTGCGCAAGATAAAGACTGGGCACGCTATGGATGGAATGCGGCGCCAGTGAGTACAGGCCGGCTTTACGCTGAGCTTTGGAATGTTGTGAAGGACCGGGACTGGGCGCTTGTATCCGATGATAATCAACAAAACCGGTGGGCAAGGCGGTTGTGGCCTATAGATAAACATTATCAGTGGATAGGTCGATCTGGTGGTGCGGGCCTTGGTTATGGAGCACCATCTGCACTAGGCGCAGCATTAGCTCACCGTCCAGAAGGTCGTCTGCCAATTAATGTGCAACGTGACGGAGACATGATGTATGTGCCTGGTACGTTTTGGACTGCTGCACACCATGATATTCCAATGTTAACGGTTACTCATGATAATCAGGCTTATCATCAGGAGTTTATGCATTTACAACGAATGTCTGCTAGAAGACAGCGAGGTATTGATGGAAGTTCTTGGGTGGGTAATGAGCTTAGAAATCCGGAGATAGATCTAGCAAAGGTTGTGGAGGGTATGGGTGTTTGGTCGGAAGGCCCCTACTCAGACCCAAAAGATATTGGTCCAGCAATTACTCGAGCACTTGATGTTGTGGAGTCAGGTGAGCCTGCATTTGTTCACGTGCGGACTCAACCACGGTAGAGGGGAGACAAATGATTCATTTGAGGAGATTTTATATTTTTTTTGTCTCCATTTGCTTTTGCTTATGGGGAGGGTTGGTTTATGGGCAAGATGTTGATGATGCAATGGCCGGACAGTTACTGTATGAAAGTTATCAGTGTTGGCAATGTCATAGCTATCAAGGACAAGGTGGAGCACATGGGCCTCGTATAGCACCTACGCTATATCCATTTGAGGCGTTTGTACAATTTGTTCGGCGTACCAACCTTATGCCTGCTTATTCACCAAACGTACTTAGTGACCAGGATCTTAGGCTAATTTATGAGTATGTTAGTTCAATACCCGAGCCCCCATCACTGGAGGATATTCCGGAACTGGATTTTTAGAAGCTTTGAGTGGTGTTTTATCTAAGTTTTAGGAGGAACTTATGTCGAGACGACGTTTTCTTCAGGCGTCAGCCTTGCTTGGAGCAAGTGCAGGTGTTGGTAAATTCGGAATGACTTCAGCTAAGGCACAGTCTCCTAATGCAAATGGCGGACCATATCGCATTATTATGGCGGGATATGGCCCACCAACAACTAGTTTCAGTCTTGCATTAAAGCGAATTGGTGATCGACTTGAAGCCCGTTTTGGGGATCAAGTTGATGTGAGATATGTCTATAACATTATGGATCTTGGTTATCGTGGTTTAGATATTCTCTGGCTTGTAGAACAAGGTATTCTTACCCTTGGTTACCAATCAAGCAGTTATCTTACTGATAGAGTCTCTGACCTCGGGCTAGTAGATTTGCCCTTTCTTTTTTCAGATAACATCAGTGCCCGTCGGGCTATGGATGGCCGTTTGGGTGAATTACTTACTGAAAGTATTGAGGCACAGACTAATTATCGAATTCTTGGTTATTTTGAAAATGGATTAAGACACATTTCAAATCGTGTAAAGCCTGTCAGGTCTCCATCTGATCTAGAAGATATGACAATCCGTGTGCTGCCCAGTCAAGTACACGCCAGAACGTTTGAGTTACTTGGCGCCGAACCGGAGATTATGGATCTTACTGAAGCTATTGAACGTGTTAAGGCTAATACTCTAGATGCTCAGGAGAACCCATTTGCCAATACTGTTACCTATGGAGTTCATAACTTTCATCAATTTCATACAGCGAGTAATCATTTTTATATTTCTAGGCCAATTTTTTTGCATCGGGAAACTTTTGAATCCTGGCCTGAGGAACTACAGAATGAGATGCGGTTAGCTGTAACAGATGCTGTCGCATTTCAACGTAGCATGAAGGATGGTGAGGAGGAGGCAGCAGCACTGGCAATTAAGGAGTCGGGTGGTGAAATTGCGGAATTAACATCTGAAGAAGTTCAGAGCTTTATTGATGCAATAACACCAATTTATGATGAGGCAAGAGGCCAGTACCGACAAGAGCTTCTGGAGCTAGTTGGGTTGTAAATAATTAGCAGTTGGGTGATAAGTATGGGAACTTAAATGATCAGAAAAATTGTTTTCACTACTCTCTTCTTTAGCGGACTGTTAGGCTCACTTGAGGCATATGCTGATGCTCCAGAATTGATTCGTGCTCTTCTATCAGGAGAGCATATTGCATTAATGCGACATTCGATTGCACCAGGTTCAGGTGATCCTGCTAATTTTCGAATAGGGGATTGTTCTACTCAAAGAAATTTATCTGACGGTGGTAGGTTGCAGGCAGGCGAGATTGGTCTGATGCTTAGAGAGAGCGGTTTGCGTGAAGCCAGGCTAGTCTCAAGTCAGTGGTGTCGCTGTATTGAGACAGCTGAATTGATGTCAGTAGGGGAGGTTGAAGAGCTAGAGCTTCTGAACTCACTTATTGCATATCGGGGACAAAGTGAAGTAATTACATCACGCCTTAGTGATTGGATTAGTGAGCAAGATCTCAACACTCCAATAATACTCGTCACCCATTCCGTGAATATAGGTGCTTTGATAGGTCGTTATCCTCAAGAGGGCGAAATCGTCTTTGCGCGCCTTACTGAAGCTGGTGACTTAGTTTTGGTTGGATCAATCCAGCCCAACTAAGGAACGGCTCTAATCTGTTATTTTTGACTTAAGTACCAATCGAGTATCTGGGATCCGGTCCAGAAGAGTACACCGGGTTTTTGTCTAAGTTCTTCATATATTTTTCAAGGCCGTTTTGAAAGAGTTGGGAAAGGTCTTGGTTTCGGGCCATTATAATCTGCAGCAGGCCTTATTAGCTTATTGTTTTCACGTTGTTCAATGATGTGTGCAGACCACCCAGTGATCCTTGAGCATACAAAAATTGGAGTAAAAAGTGCTGTAGGTATGCCCATAAAGTGATAGGTTGAAGCGCTAAAGAAATCTAGATTAGGGAACAGTTTTTTTTCATCCCACATAAGCTTTTCAATAGCAACAGAAACTGGATAAATAACATTATCTTTAATATTTTCTGAAAGTTTTTTAGACCACAACTTAATAATTTGATTGCGTGGGTCTGACTCTCGATATACAGCATGACCAAAACCCATAATCTTTTCTTTACGATTAAGCATGCTCTTTAAGCCTTTTTTTGCTTCTGTTGGATTGGAAAAATTTAGTATAAGGTCCATAGCGGCTTCATTTGCTCCACCATGTAGCGGACCACGCAGTGTGCCAATAGCCCCGGTTATCGCTGAATAAAAATCAGATAAGGTTGCTGCACAAACTCTGGCGGCAAAAGTTGATGCATTGAACTCATGTTCTGCATAAAGGATCAGTGAAATATCCATTGCTCGCTCATGCAGTTTATTTGGGCTTTCTCCATGCAAAAGATGCAGGAAGTGACCTGCCAGACTTTCTTCATCCGAGTTAGTATCAATCCTTTTTTTCTTTAATGAAAAATGATGCCAATACATCAATATCCCTGGAAATATTGCTAATAGGCGATTAGCTATATCTAGTTGCATAGAAAAATCATCTTCTGGCTCTATTGTTCCCAACACAGAACAACTAGTTCGCATCACATCCATGGGATGCGCACTAGAGGGAATCTGCTCTAATACTGCCAGAAGTTTGGATGGAACCTTTCTAAGAGTTTTTAGTAGTTGGGAGTATGCTATTAGTTCCTGATTATTAGGTAGTGCTCCATAAAGCAGCAAATAAGCAACCTCTTCAAAGGAGGCATGTTCAGCTAAATCGATGATATCGTAACCACGGTAATTGAGACCGTATCCATCCATACCGCAGGTTGCTATAGCCGTTGTCCCAGCTGAGATTCCTCTTAGTCCACTAGCCCTAATCATCTCTTGATTCTCTACCGTATAGGTCATCTAATTTTTCTTCGTAGGTATGGTAGTTTAATACTTCATATAGCTCATCACGTGTTTGCATCTGATCAAGCATCTTTATTTGAGTGCCGCTGTTACGAATCGTTTCATAGGTTTTGAGCGCAGCATTGCTCATTGCTCTAAATGCTGATAATGGATAAAGCGCAATACTGATGCCCACATCAGCTAACTCCTCAATTGTGAACTGTGGAGTAAGGCCAAATTCAGTAAGATTGGCTAGTACCGGGACATTTATATTATTGGTAAATGCACGATAGTCATCTAACGTGTATAGGGCTTCTGCAAATATCATATCAGCACCAGCCTCAATATAGGCTGATGCCCGTTGCAAACTAGCTTCTTTACCTTCATTGGCAAAGGCATCTGTACGGGCCATGACGACAAAATCAGTATCAGTGCGAGCATCTACCGCAGCCTTTATACGATCACACATTTCCTTTGAACTAACAGTAGACTTATTTGGTCGGTGGCCACATCGTTTTGTCTGTTCTTGGTCTTCTATGTGCATGCCAGCTACTCCCGCTCTAATCATTTCTTTGGTGGTTCGTGCGATGTTGAAGGCAGTTCCCCAACCTGTATCTGCATCTACTAATAATGGCAGGCTTGTGACGGCAGTTATTCTGCGTATATCCTCTAAAACATCATTCAAACTAGTTATTGCTAGATCGGGCATGCCAAGCGAGGCATTAGCTACTCCCGCGCCAGAAAGATAAAGTGATTCAAAACCAGTCCGTTCTGCAAGGAGTGCACAATACGCATTGATAGCGCCAGGCATTTGAAGTGGTTTGTTTTTAGCAACGGCAATCCTTAATTTTTTCCCTTGTGATTCACTCATTTTTTTCTCATTAGTTGCGGAGTTAAATACGTTCATTGGGTTGTAGTGCAAAAATTTTTCCTGCACTTACAATTGCATTGGTAATGTCACCATCAAGATGTACTATGAGGGTATGATGTTTTTGTTGAATAAGGTTCATGTCATTTGACCCAGAGATCAACAAAATCCTTAACCATTATAGACTCAAGCTTTTGTTGCTCTGAACATGCTTTATTTATTTTTTCAGCTTGTTGAGGATCAAAATGATCTAAAAGGCTATTTTCAAATTTTTTAATCAGCAGGGGAAAGCCTTCCTCTCTTCGTCTTCGGTGTCCAACTGGATAATCAATAGCCAAACGTTCTGTTTTTGATCCATCATTAAAGAAAACCTGTACTGAATTTCCAATTGCTCGTTTTTCTGGATCCATATAGTCGATACTGAATGATTTGTTTTCAGTCACCTGCATTTTTTCTCTAAGGACATCAATTTCAGGGTCTTCTGCAACCTTATCTTCATAGTCGTTAGCAGTAAGTCTTCCATGTATTAGAGGAATAGCGACCATATATTGGATACAATGATCCCTATCTGCAGGGTTCATTAGAGGGCCAGTCTTATCAATTATTCGGACTCCTGCCTCTTGTGTTTGAATTTCTATGCGTTCAATCTCTTTGAGTCTGTCTTTTAATGATGGATGAAGGGAGATGGCTGCCTCTACTGCAGTTTGAGCATGGAATTCTGCAGGGAAGGAAATTTTGAACAGGATATTTTCCATGACATAGGAGCCTAGTTTTCGTTCAAGTGCAATAGTTTTTTTCTTAAACAATACATCCTGAAACCCCCAGTGCTTTGCTGTTAAGGCTGATGGGTAACCCATTTCGTTTTTAAGTGACATAAGCCCCAGAAGAGTCCCTCTGCTTGTAGCATCCCCGGCTGCCCAGCTTTTACGCGAACCCGTATTGGGCGCATGGCGGTAGGTTCTAAGAGCGCCTCCATCTATCCATGCGTTGGATACTGCATTAATAATTTGTTCTTTGTTTCCTCCTAAGAGCTGAGTTACTACAGCAGCGGTAGCAATCCGAACTAATAACACATGATCGAGACCCACACGGTTGAAGCTATTATTAAGTGCAAGTACCCCTTGAATTTCGTGTGCCTTGATCATCGCGGTAAGTACATCACTCATCATCAGAGAAGATTTATTATTGCGATTTAGGTAATCGGCAACTGCAAGTATCCCGCCTAAGTTATCTGAAGGATGCCCCCACTCGGCACCTAACCAAGTATCATTAAAATCCAACCACCTGACCATAGTGCCAATATTGAAAGCTGCCATAACCGGATCAAGTGAGTAATTAGTACCAGGTACCCTTGCACCATTTGAGAGTTGAGCTCCATCAACTATGGGGCCAAGTAATTTTGTACAAGCTGGGTAATGAAGCGCAAGTAGACCGCAGCCTAAAGTGTCCATGAGACAGTGACGCGCCGTCTTGCGAGCAAGATCGCTATCTGCTTCAAAAGCTAGAACATAATTTGCAATTTCGTTCAGTAGGTCGTCAGGAGCAGGACGCTGGGTATTGCGTGTGCCCATATTTGTCATTTAATTATCCTTAAATTGTTAACAATTTCTCATGATATATGTGTTTTATTTATGAAGATATTTAATGGATATTGTTGATAGCAATCTTAGGGTAACTCATAACCTCCTCTTATGATGATTCTGCTAGCTTGATAGCCTTTTAAAAACTCAATCATCGAAAGAGCAGCGAGGTTGAAGGCTCCCTCATTTGTTAATACCCCATCTTGGAAAATTGGGGTGTAGAGATTTTCTGGGATTAGAATGCTTACTCCATTTTTGTTGTGTGCAACTAAATTAGAAAGCGCAATGAGGCCTATTTCTGCATTTAGTGTTGAAATCATCGCATAAGCTTGGCTTACGTTCTGACCCATTACTAACTTTGGCTGTAACACATCCCATAAACCTAGTGACATAAGAGTTTGTTTTGCCGCAACTCCATACGGAGCAAGAAGGGGATTGGCTATTGCAAAGTGATTATAGTCGCCATTCACTGAATTTAGACTTAGATTTGATTTCAGTTTTGGTGAATTAGTCCATAAAACTAATTTTCCAAGGGCATAGGTGAATTGTGTGCCTTCAACAGCTAAGTCTTGTTTGAGAAGTTGTGCTGGGCGTTCTTGGTCAGCGGCAAGAAATATATGATAAGGGGCTTTATTTAAAATCTGAGCATAGAGTTGACCAGTTGAGCCAGATACGATTGTAATTCGGTGCGTTGTTTTGCTTTCAAACTCAGATACTAACTGACGCATTGTAGGAACAAAATTTACTGCAACTGCTACCAGAGCTTCTTCAGCATGGGTATTTGAACTGATTAGTCCGTTTGATATTAATAATATGAGACGTAACCAAATTTTCACATTAAACCTATTGCAGTTCCTTTCATGTAAGTTGATTGAGACGCCTATTAAATAGTAGGGGCGTCCATGTATGTAGACGCCCTTGTAATTTAAGACGTCCCTGTTTTTTATTTTGCTAGTGGGTCAGGTCTTACTTGGAAGTGGACCACTAGAGGTCTAGTTCCCAGACCGCCTTCCTTTAACCAGGGTGTTCGATCGCCACTTGGCACCCAAAGCCCCCGCCCTTTCCAACCGGCATTGGGGTCATCAATACGGCCGTCAAAGCCTTTGCTATAAAAACCAAGTGGGTATGGAATTCTCATTGTCACCCATTCGTTGTCTACTAATGCATGTACTCCATCGTATAGGTTGGCTGTAGACATTGGGACATTTTCACCTAATCCGGATGCATTACGTTGATCAACCCATGAGTAATAACTTGATTCCATACTTGAGTCAGGGCGTTGAGGAAACCCAGGGCCCGGGTATTTATGAAAAGTCCAGCCTTCTGGGCAGTGGTCACCTGTCGCTTCCGGACCATTTAGTGGCCCCTCACATTTTCTTCTATCAAACTCTCCTAAATGTCCGCTTCCTAAGGAAGTCCAGATCACACCATTTCTATCGATATCAGCTCCACGGGAACCAAAACCTGGAAGAGGTATGTTGAACTGTTCTGCTAGTGCTGTTGAAGGTGGGCTTTCACCTGGGTTAATTCGAACTAGTCGACCAGGAAATTCAAAGCTAGTAGAACCCCAGACCGATCCATCTGCCGGGTTTGGCATCACTGCATAAAACCTAGGATTGATACGTTTGTCACGGGCAGGGTCTATCGGGTCAGTTAATTCTGCATAGCCTTCATCTCTTTTTCCATTACCGTTTGTATCCAAAATTGCTGCTGTCCAACCTTGGGATATGGCGGCATCTTTTGTTTCCATGAATTTATTGGTATTCAACCAACCAACGACCTCGCCTCCTCCGCTTGTCCACATTGTATTGTTGCTGTCTTCAACAAAATTCATATGATGCGTTGAGAAACAGATATCTACGAAATGGTATTCACCTGTTGCTGGTTCATAAACCGAGAGATGTCTGCCTGCACGACTAGTAGGAGTCAGTTTAGCTGAAGGATGGTTAGACCCTTCTTCGCAGAAATCAGGATTATTAGGGGCTCGAATTCTTGCGGTAAACCAAACGCGGCCATCTTGGTCCAACATAGGATTGTGCAAGTTAGCTTTGCTATCCCATATACGTTCATTTCCCCAATAAGCTGATGGTGCACCTATCGGGTCGCTGTAAGTTGATGGGGTATTTTCGTCTCGGACTGGTGCTAGTACCGTTGTGTCGGTGTTAGTTAATGGATCTAGGACGGGAAAATGGTCTGTACTAAGCTCTGGTGCCCCATAAATTTCTCCATAGGCATTTACAGTAGGGTCTCGACGATCTGTAGTGATCAGATCATGTAAATATGATTTCGGGTCTCCCCAGTCTCTGACCGTTGCTACAATATTTCTTTCAATGCCCTTTGGTCGTTCTGGTATAAAGAAAGGTAGTTCTCCTGCTTCAATGCGGTCTGTCCAGTCTGCTAAGTACTTAAATGGAACGCCTCTTAGTCTAGCTGCTAAAGGCTCTATCATTTGATGAGCTGCCTGACCCGACTGAACCCTTCGCATCCAACGTTGTTCAGAATTTTCAATATCTTTGAATGCATCTGGGAAGGTACGCGTCGAAAGTTGCCCAAGTTGATGACAGCCGACACAAGTTTGATTAGTCATAGTGCTTATGTACTGATTTAGTCCACCACGCAGGAAATCCACTTCACTTTCTTCAGGTAGATGCATCATGGAGTACCATGAAATAGCCGGATAGACTTGAGCAGCTATTTTGGCACTAGGCGCCACGATGGCTTGCAAATTAAGGTGATTGCCAGGGACGGCTTGTACCTTTTCAGAATCAGCAAGACCATATCCTCTGACCCATACTTGATAATCAGCATTGGGCAAATCTGGTATTACATAGCGACCATCATCGTCAGTAACAACAATTTTTGCGTAACGTGTTTGAAAATCATACGTTTCTGCAATTACCCAGACCCCAGCTTCCAATCCATTTTCGCTGGAAACTATGCCACCTATATCATCTGTATCTAAATCAATATCTTGCGCTCTTACATTTAAAGCACATGCTATAAAGGTCACAGTAGTTACTATAAAAAGTCTTCGCAAACCCTTAGCTTCCCCCATGACAGTTCTCCTTAAATCGTGATTGTCTATGTAAACACAAAGTTATGTATTTATATTTAATAAGGTAGTCAAATTCCCGCCAACAATTGCTATTTTTTCATCATCACTTAAGTAACTGGCATTGAGTACTAGATCTAATGTATCTGGCCAGTTGAATGGAATGTCAGTTCCATAAACTAGTTGCTCGGCACCTATCTCTGCTACTAAATGTCTAAGCGCTTCGTCGGAAAAAACCATTGTATCGACTAAAATTTGACTTCTGAGATATTCACTAGGCGACTTTTCGCTTAAGCAGTTCGCGTTATTCCGAACCTCACACGCGACCTCGGTCCGGCCAAGATAGGAGGGTAGATAGCCTCCCCCATGTGCTCCAATAACCTTGAGCCCCGGAAACTTATCTAAAGTTCCGTCAAACATTAAGCGTGTAAGAAAGACGGTTGTTTCCAATGGATTTCCTATGATATTGCCAAGTTCGCCTCGTCCAGCAAGCCCATCTTCACGGATCAAGTTTTGAGCGTTGTTGGGATGCATGAAAACTGGCGCTTCTAATTCTTCAGCTTTAGCCCAAAATGGGTCGTATTTAGGATCTGACAAGCTTTCATTATTGCAATGGCCAGCCACTGAAGCACCACGATGACCTAGCTCATTCATCGCATACTCTAGTTGCTCTGCGGCCAGATCCGGGTATTGCAATGAGGGTGATGTGAGCGCTACAAACCGATCAGGGTGTTGGGCAACCCATGCAGCAAGGTTTTCATCATGTAATCTGACAACATCGGCAGCTAATTCACGGTCTGAACCATACCACCAGTATCGGTTAATACTCAGTGCCTGAAAGTCGATCCCACGCTGATTCATTGAATCTATTCGGTTTGGCCCTAGCGCTTGCCATGGAGCAAACCCAATACTTGAAAATTCAGTATTATCCAAGAGTTCTGATACTTCAGGGAAAACACAATGGCCATGGATATCTACAGTAGTTGCTCGTCTTCCGCCAATTGATATTTCTCGCCTTGGCGATTGTCCAAATACATTTTCCAGTCGTGCTGCTAAAAGCCCGCCTGTGGCTGTGGTGCCAGCAGTCCTCAAAAAATCTCTACGGGTAACCATGTGTTCTCCTTTTTAATAAACCGCAAATACACCTAAGAATTTGATTTGCAGTTTGTTGCTTGGTGATCAGTATAGCGCGAGGCAAGGGAAAGTTGCCGTTATTATAGTCTTTTTGCAATCTTAACTATTTGTAATCTCTTGCTATATTTATAGCAATCCTAGGTGGTTAAGCTTAGTCACGCAATTACTGGAGATTTTATGCGAGTTCTTATTGTTGAAGATGATGTGACTGTAGGCCAATACATTGTTAGTGGGCTGAAAGAGTCAGGGCACTCTACAGAAATCGCTAGCGATGGGTTAGCGGGACTTAAAATTGCGACAGAGGGTGATTTTGATGCACTCATCATTGATCGCATGCTTCCGCAGATGGATGGTCTTTCTATTATTGAAAGTATTCGCAGGGAGGGTAATAACACACCTGTCTTAATATTAAGTGCGCTTGGAGAGGTTAATGACAAGGTGCAAGGTTTAAAGGCGGGTGGAGATGACTATCTGGTTAAGCCATTCGCATTTCAAGAGTTGCTAGCTCGTATCGAAGCTCTTGTAAGGAGATCATTGCTAAATGAAGATGAAACGTCTCTGAGCTTTGGTGGTCTCTTTATGGATTTGATAACTCGAAAGGTTTCTAGAGGAGAGATAGAAATAAGACTTAAGCCCAGGGAATTCCAACTTCTTGAGTTTATGATGAGAAATACTAATCAGGTAGTTACGCGTACTATGCTATTGGAGGCAGTATGGAATTACCATTTTGACCCTCAAACCAATGTAATAGATGTGCATATGAGTAGGCTACGTCAAAAGATCGATAAGGATTTCGATTTAAAGCTTATCCATACAGTAAGAGGTGTTGGGTATGCTCTACAATTATCTGAATAATATTTGGCGGAGCACGATATTTCGTTTAGGGCTATTGTTCATGGCCTTGTTCTCAATCTCTTTCTTGGTGTTGGGGTGGTTTGTACATTGGCAAACTCTTTCGTTCATGGAGCAGGAACTACGTAGCGCAATTGATCAGGAATTGACGCGTGCTAGAGAGTTCTATGACGCATATGGAGTTGAGAGATTTATAGGCGAAATTGAGGAAGAAGTTGCCAGGGACCCAACAAGCTTTTATATGTTTCTTGATAGTCAGTGTGATGTTATTGCAGGGGATCGGAATCGTCTGGATACCAATTGGTCAACACAGGAGCTGTGTGAGCAGGCTAAGTTAAACGAGGGTTGGCTTCTATTTGAGCTCACAATTCCAAGAGGATTCCGAGCTGAGATTCCAGAATGGGATGATGATGTCTATGCCAGATTAGGTTCGCTTTCAGAAAATCACTCTCTTATTTTTGGGCGTATGGGTGGCAACATAGATTCAGCAAGGCAAGTTATGGAAGATGCCTTGATATGGGGTCTTGGGGCTATGATTGCGTTGGCAATATTAAGTAGCTACCTGATGGCAGGTAGCGTTGGCAATCGGTTAGAGAAACTTAATCGAGCAAGTCTGGATATTCGACTTGGGAATTTATCTCAAAGAATGCCCCAGAGTCGAAGTAATGATGAGTTTGATAGTCTTGCTGGTAACCTGAATGATATGTTGGACCAGATTCAATCCCTTATGGTTGGGGTTCGCTCAGTATCGGATTCTATAGCTCATGACCTTAGAACACCTTTGACGCGACTACGTAATCAACTTGAGCAATTGTATAAATCAAGCCATGCAGATATTGGTCCAATGGTTGAAAAGTCTATCGATGAAGCTGACAGAATGCTTTCTACTTTCAATGCGATACTCAGGATTGCTGAAATTGAGGCGGGAAATAGACGCATGGATCATGGTGAGGTGAATATTGTTGAGGTTTTAAAAGATGTGACTGATCTTTATGAGCCACTAGCAGCTGAAAAGAATGTAATTTTGAAATGCCATGCAGGTGATTGTTCAGCTGTGGTGGGCGATCGAGACCTTATGTTTCAGGCGGTCTCTAATCTTGTAGATAATGCTATTAAGTACACTCCTCAGGAAGGCAATGTTGATTTAAGTCTAGAAGAAAACGTTAAGAGCGTAAGATTGCTAGTGTCTGATTCTGGCCCTGGTATTCCAGAGAACGAAAGAGAAAAAGTGTTTGATCGTTTTTATCGACTAGATGAACATAGGGACTCTATTGGCAATGGACTTGGGCTTAGCCTTGTTAATGCAGTAGCCAGGTCCCATCACACTCAGGTGTTGTTGGAAAGTAATGACCCGGGTCTTAGGGTCGTATGGAACCTTAAGCGGTGTTAAACTGCTTACACAGCTAATGAACATTAGCACGTAACATTATAACATTTATAAGATTATGGAGAATTACTCATGAGAAAAATGCTTTGCATATTAACGGCGGGTTTTATTGCCCTCGTAGGTGCCGAAGCTTCGCTTGCACAGGGTATGTCTTTCTTTATCACTAGTAACGGACCTGGAAATGGGGGTGACTTAGGTGGAATTGAAGGTGCGGATGCTCATTGCCAGATGTTAGCTGAATCAGCAGGTGCGGGTGAAAGAACTTGGCGAGCTTATCTTGGAACTGAAAGAGAAGGTGGTCGCGGTGTAGATGCCCGTAGCAGAATTGGTACTGGCCCTTGGTATAACGCGGCTGGCACACTAATTGCGGTAAATCTTGATGATCTGCACTTGAGTAATAATATAGTTAGGAATACCTCATTGGATGAGAATGGAAATCGCGTTTTAGGTCGAGGTGATTCCCAGAACAGACATGACATACTTACTGGGGCCATGTCTGATGGCACGGCTTTTTTCCCTGATGACGCAGATCACACTTGTAATAACTGGACTAGCAGTGATGAAGGTAGCGCCATGGTGGGACACTTTGATCGACAAGGTGGTGGTAACACGTCTTGGAATGCTGCGCACCAATCTCGCAGTTGTTCCCAGTCTGATCTCCAAGCTACTGGTGGTGACGGTCTCTTCTACTGCTTTGCAGCTGACTAGTTGTCACAATTGTTAGAGTGATCAGATGATCACGAACAGTAAGACGAGCCCGGCTTTGCCGGGCTTTTCTTTTTTAGTTTTTGTTTTAATGGTTCTGTGGTTTTAAAACTCAATATCCGGACCAACTGGTATAATCTGAGTCGGATTAATTTCTTTGTGGCTTGCATAGTAGTGATTTTTTATGTGATCAAACCTAACTGTTTTGGATATGCCTGGTTCCTTATATAAGTTCTTCATGTAATAAGATAAATTTTTGTAGTCAGCAATTCGTCTGATGTTGCATTTGAAATGACCAACATAGACACAATCGAATCTTACTAAGGTTGTAAAAAGTCTCCAGTCAGCTTCTGTAAGATCATTACCTAAAAGGTAACGTTGGTTTTTGAGTCGTTCTTCCAGCCAATCAAGGGTGTCAAATAAAGTAGTAACAGCTCTCTCATATGCATCTTGTGTCGTTGAGAAGCCTGTTCGATAGACACCATTATTTAGTGTTGAATAAATTCGATCATTTATTGCATCGATTTCATTTTTTAGGTTTTTGGGATAGTAATCTCCTCTTCTAGCACCAATATGATCAAATGAACTATTAAACATTCGGATAATTTCGGAAGACTCATTAGACACAATAACTTTTTTTGATTTGTCCCATAGAACAGGTACGCTGACAACGCCGGTGTATTTAGTTTCTGATGCTGTATAGATCTCATGTAAATGATTTGCATTGTTTGCTGAGTCTGTTATTTCAGTATTCTCAAAGGTCCAGCCGTTCTTGCCATAAAACCAATGAACATCAGAGATAGATATTATTTTTTCTAGGCCTTTTAAGGTCCGAAAGATAAGTGTTCTATGGGCCCAAGGGCAGGCATGGGAAAAATAGAGATGATAGCGGTCAGGTTCTGCCTCAAAACCACCATCGCCACTTGCTCCGGGGGAACCATCAGCGGTTATCCAGTTGCGAAATTGTGCATCTTGTCTAACAAACTCACCTTTTCTATTTTGAGAACCAATTTTTTTATCAATCCACTTTCCTTCAAAGAGATACCCCATTTTGTCTCCATTAAATAGACTTTCTATTGTGATTGAATCATAGCGGGTGCGAAGAGAGAATGTGGCTATGGAGAAAAAAATCACTTTCCCGTCATCTAACGGATTGAAGTTAACTGGAACGGTTTCTTTGCCAGAGGACATAAATCCTGGTGAAAAACGTCCTGGCTTTATTGTGTTGCATGGATTTGGTAGCAATAGCAGCGCCGCAAATACTATTGTCCCATGCCGTATGTTGAACGATTGGGGTTATGTCACATTACGGTTTGATATGCGTGGTTGTGGATGTAGTGATGGAGAGTTTGGAAGGATAATTTGCCTAGAACAGGTAGAAGATACTCAAAATGCGCTTAATTATTTTGTTGATCTACCAGAAGTAGCAGAGGATCGTGTGGGCTTGATGGGAAGCAGCTTCGGTGCTGCTGTGGCGATTTATACAGCTGGAATTGATCAACGCCCGGCAGCTGTTGTTTCTTCTGTGGGTTGGGGTAATGGAGAAAAGAAGTTTAGATCACAGCATGCAAGGCCAGAAGAATGGAAAAAATTTACTGATATGCTTACTGTCGGAGCGAAATATAGGCAGCAGACTGGAAAATCTATGATGGTCTCTCGTTACGATATTGTGCCAATCCCTATAGCTCTTAGAGGACACCTTGCAAGTAACTCTGTTATGGAATTTCCAGTTGAGACTGCACAAAGTATGTTCGACTTTAAAGCTGAAAATATGGTTGGGCAGATAGCTCCAAGACCACTCTTGTTGCTCCATGCAGCTAAAGATTCGGTATGTCCGGCAGAGCAGTCTATAGAGCTTTTTAGGCGTGCTGGGCAACCTACTGAGTTACACCTTGTCACTGGGGTAGATCATTTCTTGTTTGCTGAAAGTAATATTGGGGTAAGGCAAATTCTAAAATGTTGGCTTGATCGTTACCTTTTTATAGATATATAAGCAATTTAATCGTTTTAATAATGCATAATAGAAGATTGCTCATGCCAATTGTCTAATTAATTTGAATAAGGAGACTGTGATATGGCAACTTATGAATGCCCTAAGTGTGAAATGAGTGTTAATGCAAGCTGCGGTCGTTGTGATACTTCTCTTGAAAATGGAATGCTTGAATTGCCTGATGGTAGAGAAGTTCAGATTTCTAGTTGTGTTAATGATCAGTGCGAATCTTTTGGGGGAAAAATTAAGTCGCCACTTTGTTGTGGGCAGGATATGACTTGCTCGATAGGTTAGTTCTATTTAATTGTTCCTAAATGACATTCGGGCTAGTTTTTTTATAAGCCAAGTAGCTCTTTTGCTTCGGTTATCGTTTCTTCTGGTGTAGATAGGGCAGAATCAACAATATTTTCAAGCATTATTCCGTTGATAGGGCGAACGGGTGTCCGCATTGATGATTCAACCGCCTCAATGAATGCATTGTCTTGAAGCATCTGATTGAAAGCTAAACGCAGATCTTCGAGTTGTACATCTGGTATTCCCGGGGGCGCGAAAAGGGGCCAACCAATCTTAGATCCAATTTCAAGCACTTCAATTAGGTTTCTTTCTCTTTGGGTCGTGACTAATTCATTTAGATGTGGCATATCAGGGGCTCGAGGGTCTTTTGGTCCGACATAGGTCAAGTATTTAAGTCTTCCATTGGATAACCAGTCCGGTCGTGATAATGACCAATAGTCTATAGCAGTCGCTTGACCATGCACCTCTCCACGTTCCATTGCTAAAGTTATTTCAGAGCTGCCTTGGTAGCCTGTAATTATTTGTATTTTTAGGTCAAGAAGTTCTTTGGCCATAGCTGGAAGTTGGTATAAAAGAGATCCACGACCAGAAGCACCAATGATAATTTCATTTTCACGCGCATCTTCCAGTGTTTCTACAGGCGCTTCGCTAAGCACCGCTATCGTATTAGTAACTGTTATTGCTGAACCTATCCAGTTTAGTTGGCGACCATCGAATCTTGCTCTATCAGGTTCCATCAACTGTGCAGCTACTAGTCCAGGTAGAGAGTAGCCTAATACTGTCCCATCTCTGGCGGCTGATCTGTAAAGGTGATTTGCCATTGTGACGCTTCCACCACCAGGCATATTTTGGACTATTACAGCGGGGTTTCCGGGTAGATAATTTTCCATGAAACCCGCAATGATTCTTGCCGATGTGTCAGTTACGCCGCCTGGAGCGGAGCCAACAAGAATTGTCACTTGACGATTTGCGTAGTCTGTATCTGTAGACTGATCTGAGCATGCGGTGATAACTGCTAAAAAACTAATAAAGACGAATCTACAAACTAGTTGCAAGGAAAATGAAAAAAAAATTCTTTTTAGTTCGTTCATTTAGGTTGTTTTTGTTGGTATTGCTGAAGTATAAAGCTGATTAGTGTTCCAAAATAGTAAACAAGATTTTTAGGATAGTAATCATTATTTAACGTGAAACAAATAGATTCCAAGAGGAGAGATCGAAAATGAAGAAAACAGATAAAACTGCTCTCGAGAATCGACGTTTATTTTTGAAGTTCTTGGCTGGTACACCTGTTCTTGCTGGATCTGGAGTGATCCCTTTAATTAACAAGAAATTATTAGCAGCTGATGTTCTTCCGGTTGAAATGATTGAGGCGGTGGATGAGGCATTAAATGTTTTTGACTTCGAGCCTGTAGCTAAAAGCCGCATTTTACCTGCGCATTATGGGTATACAGTTTCTGGTACAGATAGCAATGAAACTCTTCTTGCAAATAGGGATGGATTTAGTCGTTTTAGAATTCGTGTTCGGCGTATGGTGGATATTCGTAATATTGATACATCTACAAGTATTTTTGGTATTCCTTGGGATAATCCTATTGCTTTAGCTCCTGTTGGAGGGCAAGGTAAATATCATTCTGATGGAGAAGTTGCTTCGGCAAGGGGAGCAAAGTCCGGTGGTCATACGCAAATATTATCAACTCAAACAAGCCAAACCTTAGAAGATGTTATTTCGGCGAGAGGTGCGCCCGTATGGTTTCAGCTATATCCATCAAATCATTGGCATATAGCTGAGGGTTTAACAAGGCGTGCTGAACAGGCAGGTTGTCCTGTTGTTGCTGTTACAGTTGACCGTGCTGCGCCTCGGAATATGGAAACATTTCAACGTTATGTTCGTGCCGATACAACGGATTGCACACAGTGCCATATCCCCAATGCAACTCCAGAAGAGCGTTTACGGAATAGGGCTATGTGGACTGATATTGATTTATCAGGTGTAGACAGTACGCAAGCCTCAGGTCTTACATGGGACTTTGTTGAGCGTTTGAAATCTATCACCTCTATGCAAGTAGTTCTAAAGGGTATTGTAACTGCTCAGGATGCAAGGCTATGCCTGCAGCATGGTGTCGATGGGGTCATTGTTTCTAATCACGGTGGTCGTTCGGAAGCTAGTGGGCGGTCAACAATAGAGAGTCTTCCTGAAGTTGTTGCTGCAGTAGGGGGGCAGATTCCAGTATTGGTTGATGGTGGATTTCGTCGAGGAAGCGACATATTTAAAGCATTGGCTCTCGGTGCAGATGCGGTCTGTGTTGGAAGGCCCTACGTATATGGTCTTGGGGCCTTCGGTCAGGCAGGTGTGGAGAAAGTTTTAAGTATTCTTAGAGCAGAATTTCGTCGGGTTATGCAGGAAGCAGGTGTAGTTTCAATTGGCCAGATTAATGCTGATTTCATTGAAAGGGTTTAAGTAAATGGGAGTAGTAAAGTGTGGAAACTAAGGATAGTTACTCTCTTTTGTGTCTTCGTAAATATTTCATGTTCACGGCCAGAGACTGAAGGCGAAAAAACATTTGATTTTGATGCAGAGGCAATAGTAGTTGGAGGAGGAATTGCAGGGCTTTCAGCGGCTGTTGAAATGGGTCGTGAAGGTATTGATGTTTTAGTGCTTGATATGAACTCGGTTATAGGCGGGCATGCTGTAATGGCAGGTGGCTTTGCTATTGTGAATACTCCATTACAAGCAAGAGAGGGGTTTAATGACTCATCTCAGCAGGCCTATCTTGATTGGATGGAATGGACTGAGGATGGTAATTCTGAGTGGACTAAATACTATGCTGAGAATTCTCGAGAAATGATCTATGACTTTGCTACTGAGGTGGGAGTGGAATTCGTACGTGTACAGGCAGGTTATGAGAATAGTGTGCCCAGATTTCATTTTACGTCTCGCGGTGCCGTAGACTTTGTGCTTGCTCTTTATCGTACAGCACTTGAATTGCCCAATATTTCATTTGAATGGAATCAGAAAGTAGAAACGCTCATTTTAGAAGAAGATCAAGTTTCTGGGGTAGTAGTGCGGAATACTAGAGACGGCGAAGAAAAATATTTTTTAGCACCACATATTATTTTGGCAACAGGAGGATTCGAGGGAAATCTTCATCGAGTCTTAGAGAATTGGCGTAGCGATTTACCCAAGCCAGATAGGCTCCTCATGGGAGCATCGGTGCATGCTGACGGTAATGGTTTAGATATAGCAGGTAAAGCTGGTGCAGGGTTGAGTTGGATTGATAGGCATTATATTTATACAAACGGTATGGTGGACCCGCAAGACTCTGAGGGAATACTAGCGATAACTGCAAGTAACGATAATGCTGTATGGCTTAATGCGCAGGGCAAACGCTTTACCAATGAAGGAGGTTACGATAAAACTATTCTTAGTGACTTGTTAGCACAGGACCCCGCACATTACTTTGCAATTTTTGATGAATCTTCAAGAGATCAATTGTCAATGCGAGGGCGAGAGTGGATTAAAAACCATGCCTCTGGTCATCCAATTCTTGATAATCCTAATGCGGCGTACAAAACGAATTCTCTTGAAGAGTTATCTTCTGTGACTGGTTTGCCAGAGATAAATTTAATTTCAAGTATTAAAAGATTTAATTCCCTTATTGATGCTGGTGAAGATGCTGATTTTGGACGTTTCAGTTCTCTAGATGAGGCGCCACCACGAATTGACAATCCCCCTTTTTATGCAATCCAATTTTTTCCGATGACCAGAAAAAGTATGGGCGGTATAGCAGTTGACATGAATGCTCGTGTGTTAAACACATCAGGTGAAGTCGTTCCTGGCCTTTATGCTATTGGGGAGTTAACAGGCAGTGTTGGTATAAATGGAAGTCATGGTATGGATGGTATGTTTCTTGGCCCAGCAGTTGTCACAGGTCGAGTTGCAGGACGTACAGTTGTTGAAAATATTTCGTCTTTAGAGAGTGAGTTCACTATTGCACCTAAGGCATTGGAACAAGTGATTCCCAATTTATCTGATTGGAATCCTATGCTTTCAAGGGGGGATTTAAAGAGCCTGTTAGAAAATAATCGGGAGGGCTATTGGCATTTTCAAGTTTCCCATTCTCTAGTTATAGAGTGGCAGTATGACTGCACACTTTGCCATTCAGCGCAGGTTCCGTTTTACCCAATAAACAACACTGAGAGTAAGCTAGCACAAAGCCAAGTATGTGTTTATTGTCATGGTCGCGGTACACCATCCCCCTTAGCTGAGCGAATTGGAAATCCGCTTTAAAAACTTGGTCTAGTTTTCAGTTAATTGAAGCTGCTCAAACTTCGATTAAACGGTAGCTTAAGTTTTTTCAAAGAATGTATCTCAAGTGTAATTGACAATCATTATCATTTGGATGAGAATTAAGCTATGTATGTATGTATATGCAATGGTCATAGTGATCGAGATATAAAAAAGGTAGCCCAGTCTGGGTTACGCACAGCACGAGACGTTTATGCGCAGTTGGGTAAGCCAGCTCGTTGTGGTCGTTGTTTGCAGATGGCAGAGAAGCTAGTTCAAGAGGTTCATGAGTCTACTTCTCAGAGCACTGTAGATACACGTGTGTAAAAAATAAGTCCTACAATATAAGTGTAATCAATCGGCTGAGCCACTCTGGAGCTGTATAAAATTTTCAAGGCCCATGCGTTCTATTAGATCAAACTGCTCTTCCAGCCAATCAACATGTTCTTCTTCATTTTTTAAAATGTCCTGAAGTAGTTGACGAGAAACAAAGTCTGCCTTTTTTTCGCAAAGAGCAATACCTTCTTTGAGGTCGGGTATAGCTTTTTGCTCTAATTGAAGGTCACAGGTTAGTATTTCCTTAACATCTTCACCAATGAGAAGTTTGCCCAGATCCTGGAGATTTGGAAGCCCTTCTAAAAACAGTATTCGTTCTGCTAGTAAATCTGCATGTTGCATTTCTTCTATAGATTCTTTGTATTCGTGTTCAGCAAGTTTTGTTACTCCCCAGTTTTTTAGCATTCTGGAATGTAAAAGGTATTGATTAATTGCTATGAGTTCATTGAAGAGTGCTTTGTTAAGAACTTCTAATACTTGTGTATCGCCTTTCACTAGTTTTATCTCTGTTGGTATGAAAATTAAAATTTTATATAGGTTAACATAGATTTACGTAAACCATTGAAAAGATAATGGTTTTCAATTGCGTTTAATAAATATTTACACTTGTTCTTGATAAGCATTTAGCATTAAGGGCTATATGATCGATTACTTCAATTTATAAAAGAGACTAGGCCTATGCATGACTTAAATACTATTTTTCTAGATAGATGGATTGTTTTGTTTATCCTGATTTTGATATCAACTATGTCTCTTAAAATACAAGCACAAGAAAACTATACGCCTATGGATCTCATCCCTGAAAGAATATTGGATCTTCCAGATCCCTGTAACAACATTGCTACTAGGACATGGGGGTCCGATGATCAGAGGGGTAACCTTAATTTTCTAACAGCCGAGCGTATTCGGGAAAACCTTGGTCTTATAAAACTGGGAAAGGTTTATGATTTGGCTCATATGCTAGAGCCAGGCCAGATGGGGTTTGCAGCCTTCTTAGATTTCAAATCAAATTTAGGACAGTGGCCAGGGCGTGGTGCAGGAAATTCTATTACCAATAACGAAGAGACCTTAGGAAATAGTACATTTAATCCGAATCGGTCTGGTGTGCTGCAGTTTGAAATAGGTACACAATTAGATGGATTTAATCATTTCACCCAAGGCGGCATTACATACAACTGTTTTGATACCCGTGATCCTAAATACCATTTGCATGCAGAGGGTGATTCTGGTGATTTGCCTAATGGTAATCCAGACGAAAATTATGTATTTCGTGGTCACGCAAGAATGGGTATCGAGAATGTGGGTACGATTATTGCTCGAGGCATCCTAATTGATGTTGGAGAATTACTTCGAGAACGAGAGAAATTAGCCGGTAGAGATCCGGAAAATTTTCCTTCGGCAGATTATGAGTTTTCGCCGGAAGAAATTGAACAAGCGCTACTGCGACAAAATATGACCTTAGGGGACATAGAGCCCGGTGATGCTTTATTAATACGAACGGCATGGGCAGGTCGATACTGGACTTCAAATCCTGCGGACCCGAGAAATGAACGACTAAAGTATCTTAATAATGGGCAAGATAGGGAGTTTCTTCCTGGAGGCCCAGGTTTAAATTGGCGTGCAGTCCAATGGACACTTAATCGTCAACCAGTTCTAGTTGCGGCTGATGTTAAAAGCATTGAGATTGCAAACCCCTTGCACGGACCAGACCCTTTTCATAGACCAGGCCATGTTAGTTGGCTAAGCAGCGGTATATATATGCTTGAAGATGTTGATCTTGAAGAGTGGTCAGCAGATTGTGAGAAGGAGCTTAAGGATACTGATTCAAGCTCTGATAATTTATCCCAAAAGTCATGTTATATAGGAACACTAATTGTTCAGACGATCCCAATACGAGGTTCTGGAGGTTCAACAGTTGCACCAATAATTATTCGTTGATATTAATCAATTTTTGTAAGTATTGATTCATATATTTTTATATATTTTTTGCACATAACATTAGCTGTATAGCTCTTAGATAGTTGTTTCCCATTTTGGCCTAGTCTGGCTCTAAACGTCGGATCGCTTTGCATATGCAGTATAGCTTTCTTCAACAAGTCTGGTCGGGCAGGTTCAATGAGAATTCCATTCTCGTTATGGTGCACGATGTCAGGCACACCTCCCACGCTGCTTGCAATCAAGGGCAAATTTTTCTGCATTGCATCGATTAGTATGCTTCCTATGCCCTCTCGTAAAGAAGGAAGTATGAAAATATCAAAAGCCGCAAGATAATCACCAACATTGTTTACAAAACCTTCGAAGGATAGATTTTTTAAATTTTTAGCTTGCTCTTTTAAAATCTTTTCATCATCACCTCCTCCTACCAGAAGAAAATGGATATTAGGGTGAGAATCTTGAAGTTCATGTGCAACTGCAATAATAAACTCTTGACCTTTTTGATTATTATCAAGTGCGCCAACATGGCCGACTAAAAAGCTATTTTTGCAGTATCTATTTCGAATATTTTGTACATTTTCTTCATTAACTGGCAAATTGCTACTGCCGCTATGCACAACCTTAGGGTTTAGTTGCGTATCGTATTGTTTGACTATTTTAGCTACCTGGGGTGCTACTGCAGCAATAGCAGATGCATTACCATAAGCCTTGCGCGCAAATCTGTGCTGTCGGATTGGATTATCAACTCGGCGTGTGATTATGTAAGGCGTTTTAGAGAAAAACCATTTGAGATAGGCACCGTAGACACTTCTGCCTTCATGAACATGTATAAGATCCACTCCTCGACAGGCTAAAGCTACACTAATAGGGTTGCCAGAAACTTCTCTTAAATCAATATCTTTATGTTTTGTACGTCTTGCTAAGGCTCTATTTTTACGAGCAATTAACGCTTGTTTGTAACCGTATTTTTGAAGTTCTTCTATGAGCAATTCCGTTTGTCTTTCGCCTCCGCGAAATCCCCTAGAGGCATTTACATGTGCAATAAATGAAGTCATCTCGGTTTGTGTTTTTGCTGTTTAGTAGATGTACAGTTACGGTAACACAAGGCTTATAGAGGAGATAATCCTAAATCTCTGTTTGCGAGTCAGAATACAACCCAATACAGTGCGGTTACTTACAGGCAGTAAAATCTAAAGGAAAGTAGCTTTGTGTGGTTTTGTTGGTGGAACCAATCCTATCTGGAAATATTCCGCAGCTCTTGAATCAATTGCCCATAGAGGCCCTGATTCTAGTAAGTTGCATCTTGAGAAACCTATTCAGGTCGGTTTCAGAAGGTTGTCTATTATTGATCTTGGGGAAAAAGCTGATCAGCCAATGTTTGCCCCAGACGGAGATTCCTGGCTTGTCTTTAACGGGGAAATATATGGATTTCAATCAATTAGAAGGCATCTAGAAAAAAAAGGACATATTTTTCGTACGAATTCTGATACTGAAGTTGTGCTTCATGCATATTGTGAGTGGGGAGATCAGTTTGTAGAACATTTGGATGGAATGTTTGCGGTTGTGATTTGGGATGCAGGTCAAAAAGAGCTCAAATTGTTTAGAGATCGCCCAGGAATAAAACCACTCTATTATTTTTTTGATGGTCAGCAGTTTGCTTTTGCCTCAGAACTGAAAGCTCTAGAGGTAGCTTGCGCAGTAGAAAAATTTTCAATTGATTAAACTGCTTTATATGACTTTCTTGGATATCGTTACGTGCCAACCCCAAAGACGCTTTATAAAAATGTTTTTAAGCTTCCACCGGCACATATGCTTAGCTTTAGTCCATACACTATGCAGATAAGAGGTCCAAAGCGTTACTGGCAGATTGAAAATTGCAATGAGCAGACTGAAAGGTCATTAGAGGACTGTTGTGATGAGTTACGATCTTTAATTGATTTGTCGGTCTCAGATCAGATGGTGGCGGACGTACCCGTAGGTTTTTTTCTATCGGGCGGGGTTGATTCTAGTACAGTTGTTGCAGCTGCATCTGGCATTAAAAATAATCTATCAACATTCTCTATAGGGTTTGAAACAGAGTCTGTTTCTGAAACACCATTTGCAAAAGTTATTGCTGAGTTATTTAAGACAGATCATCATGAAAAAATCTTAAGGCAAAGTGATACTCAGGAGTCACTTTCAAATTTCAAGGATTGGTTTGATGAACCGTTTGCAGATGAGTCAGCAATACCAACTTTCCTTGTGTCAAAGATAGCTCGAGAGCAAGTAACTGTTGTGTTAACTGGTGATGGAGGTGATGAGGTGTTCGGCGGTTACCGTACGTATCCTCGTTATGAAAGATATGACCGTTGGCCATCATCTAATTTTGTTACAGACTCTATTTTATACTGGCTACGAAAACCTTTCCGCCAACGTGGTTCTATAGCTAGAATTATCGGGTTACTTGAAATGGTGCATAGTAGCGGCCCATCTTTATGGGCAAAAATTATGGCAGGCATGTCAAAACCAGATAAGAGATATTATAGAGAGTCGCTAGAGATACCTAAGGACTATGAAGATTGGTGGTATTACCGTGCTAATTGGCGAGAAGACTTGCCATTACGAACTAGATTGCAGTTTTTAGACTTTCATACATTTTTGCCAGATTTAGTATTAACTAAAGTGGACAGAACAAGTATGGCAAATTCTCTGGAAGCAAGAGTGCCTCTGCTTGATCGTCGAATTATTGAATTTTCTTTTTCTGTTCCAGAAAAGATTCGATACCATGGTAATGAGCTAAAAGGTATGTTGCGTCATGCGTATAGAAATATTCTTCCCGATCATATTTTGGATAGACGCAAAAAAGGTTTTGGTGTGCCGCGGTATTATTTAAGAGATATGAGCGAAGGAAAACTCATACAAGAACATGTACTAACTAGTCTTTATTTATGATTTTAATAGCTGGCAAGGTTCATTTATGAGTCCACATAGAATTGCTAATTGGTTCAATAGAAAACTTTATCGAAAAAAACATCGGCAGGTATTGCAAAAGTGGTGGACTGATGGGGGTGATGAAAGGTTTCGTTATAATTATGACTTGAGCAGCGATGACTATGTCATGGATTTAGGTGGTTATGAAGGGACATGGTCGGAAAGTATAAAAAAAAAGTTTGGTTGTCGGATTGCAATATTTGAGCCTGTAAAGCCTTTTGCTTTAGCAATAAAAGATAAATTTTCCAAAGAACCTGATGTTGAAGTCTATCAATACGGTTTAGGTGGTTCATCCAGAAAAGAAAAAATTTACCTTTGGGGTGCTGGAACATCTACATTCAGAAAGCGTGGAGAGGCTGAAGAAATTCGTATTGTGGATATAAAGCAGTGGTTTAGTGATCAAAATATAAGATTTGTTCACTTAATGAAAATCAATATAGAAGGGGGGGAGTTCGAACTCCTGGAGAGATTAATTCAGACTGGGTTAATTTCACGTATTAAGAATATCCAAGTTCAGTTTCACAACATTGCTGTTGAGTCTACAAAACGAATGGAGAAAATTCATCAGGGAATGTATAAAACACATCAACCAACTTTTCAGTATAAATTTGTATGGGAGAACTGGGTTTTAAGGTAACTATAAGATGCGCAATAAGCTGATTAAAGATTATTTTATTCGTTTATTTAGTTCCATGGGCGTGGATATCGGGGCCCGCACGCCCCTAAAGCATTTGCGTGATTTGATTTATTCGTTACATCCAATGGATTCAGATAATTCTTTAATTCGATTAGGCCCTGATGGAGATGGAGGCTATCTTTTACCTGATGATTTAGAAGGAATTAAATATGGCTTTTCCCCTGGCGTATCAGATGAGTCAGGATTTGAAATGGCTTTAGCAGAACGTGGCATCGAAGTATTTCTGGCTGATTATTCGGTCGATTCTCCTGCAGAATTTCATGAAAGATTTCATTTTGATAAAAAATTTATTGGAGCACATTCTGATGAAAAATTTATGACTATGGATCAATGGAAGAGTTGTAGGATACCTGATTATGATGATGACCTAATCATGCAAATGGATATAGAGGGCGCAGAGTTTGAGGCTCTTTTGAGTATTTCTCCTGAACTTCTGAGCCAGTTCAGAATTATGATTATTGAATTTCATTATTTGCAAGAATTATTTCATGAGAGATTTTTTATTCTTTTATCTAGAGTGTTTCAAAAGCTTTTGCAAAGTCATTCCGTAGCTCATATCCATCCAAACAATTGTTGTGGGTCCATAAAAGGCGGTGGACTCGAAATTCCAAGAGTTGCAGAGTTTACTTTTTATCGAAATGATAGATTTGAGCGAAAATCATTCGCACAAAATTTTCCGCATACGCTTGATCGCGATAACACCAAAAAAACTACTTTAGTTCTTCCTTCATGTTGGTATCAACAATAGTTTTTTTATTAAAACACTGAAACTTTTGCGCGAGCCCCGCCCATCCACCATGCAACTTCGCTAAATGTACTTAGGTAACTTGCAAAAATCTGTTCTGTTTTAGATAGTAATACTAGGTCGATAAGATCTTCTGTAATACCATCCACTGAGGCGTAACTTTCAGCTCTCTTTGTGCGTCTCGGGAACTGGAGTATTCGATTGCTACCGTATATTTCAGATAGCCAGGGTGTTACTTCGTCACTATCACTTACAACTAAGAACCGAGCATCATTTTTGCTTTTATCCAATAGCGTACGTAAGCGTTTCTTTGAAGGGATATAGTACTTGCGATAGCGTCTTTGATAGTCTCGCCAGGTTCTTACTTGAACGCCAATAACATTAGCATCAAGGTTTTTTTTAGACCAAGAATCTGCTTGTTTTAGTATTTCAGGTTTTACTTGAATTTGTTTAAAAAAAGGCACGTAATAATTACGGATAACTGCTGGAATTCGCTCATACTCAAGATCAATATGCTTAGCGTCAGAGCGTGTAGAACGTTTTGAATGTCCTTTCGGGTAAATCATGTATCGGTATCTATCTGTTTGTCTTCCTTTTAGTTCCCAAAGCATTTTTCCAATGCCGCGAACTATAGGGTGTGTAGCAGCGCCAACAGTACTGAAGTGATTGGGCAAAATACATTCATCCTCAGGTAATACGGCCAATCTCCAGGATTTGTACGTATTTGCTTTGATTGGCACAGTGTCAACCTGACAATTATTTGAAAACAATTCAGAAAAAGTAGCGGGCATATTAGGTAGTACTTTCCAATATACTTTCGTGTCTTTATCTAGGCGCATAGAAGACACCCAGGACTTAATACGGTTGCCAAGGCCTCCAGTTTCAGTAGAAATAATCACTTTTTTATCAACATTTAAAAGAATTTAATTTTTAAGGAGCTAGAGCATATTAACCTGTACCATTAGCTTCGGTTAGATTTACAATTAATGGTACGAAAAAAGTGCCTTGGGGAGAATCTCATGAAACAGCTAACCACGCTCAGAAGTTTTGTTTCAGTATTAATTTTAACTATGTCTTTTAGTCATACACAGGCACAGCAAGATTATGGTTACACAGAGTTTGAAGCGTCTGGCTCTAGGGATGCTCATCAAGTATTTTTGAAGGGTTTATTGCAGTTACACAACTTTGAATACGAGGATGCCCGATATTCTTTTCAGGAGGCGCAGTCAATTGATTCACGTTTTGTCATGGCCTATTGGGGTGAGGCATTAACCTACGAGCATTCATTTTGGGGGCGTTTTAATATAGAGGCATCTAGGGAAACACTAGAAAAGTTAGGTCGTACAGCTGAAGAGCGTGCAAGTAAAGCTCAAACAGCGCGCGAAAGAGATTACCTTAATACTTTGGAAACACTTTTTTTTAGTCAAGGTACACAGGAAGAGCGTGAAGTTAATTATTCGAACGCTCTCCGGGATCTTCACTATAAGTACCCGGATGACCTTGATGCAGCTGCTTTCTATGCGCTATCCATACTTTTTACTACCTATGGTGGTCGAGATTTCACTCGTTACATGAAGGCAGCGGCGATAACAGAGGAGATTCTTGATAAAAACCCACTTCACCCGGGCGCCCTTCATTACAATATCCATAGCTATGATGATCCAATTCATGCGTCTTTAGGCTTAAGAGCTGCGCGGGATTACTTTAAGGTGGCACCTTCTGCTATCCATGCTTTACATATGGGATCTCATATATATTTTGCACTTGGTATGTGGGAGCAGGGTACAGATAGGAATACCCGTTCATTTGAAGAGGCTGTTGCTAGACAGAAAAATCCTACTGACCTTTATAGTGGTCAGGCATACCATGCATTAACCTGGTTAATTTATAGCTTGTCACAGCAAGGTGACTATGATTCTGCTGAGGACCGACTAGATTTAATTGAGACTCAAGTTAATCAATATGGCGACACAAGTATAGGCCCACGTAGAGCATATGTGGGTGCTAGAGCGGCCTACATTATAGATACACAACAGTGGCAGAATCACCATGCAAGTGTGGAGATCGCTCATGATGGATTGAGTGATTTTTCTGTTGCGACCGATTACTACCTTCAGGGTATTGTTGCTCTTAATCGTGGGGATACTGTTGGAGCACTAACAGCCCTAGAAAGAATGGGAGGGGAAAAGGAGATTTTAAGTCCCGATCGGGAGATTATGGCTCCGAGACTTTTGCGCCTAGCATTGCAAGGACAAATTGAGCTGGCAGCCGGTCGCCATAATGAGGCACTTGAGTTGATCGGTTTGGCTGCAGAACTAGAGGGTCAGCTGCCAGCAGAGTACGGCCCTGCAGTTCCTGTTCAACCGATGGCAGAGTTGCTTGCTGATGCGTATCAATCATTAGGAGAATCTGATAAGGCCAGATCTTTCTACGAGCTTTCTCTTCAAAGTGCTGTTGGTAGAGAAAGATCGCTGGAAGGATTGTCCCGAGTTTCTAAGTAGTTTTTAAGAAAATTATTGTTTTTTTTGTTATCAACACAGGGTTTAATTGTTCGGGCCATCCATAATGACGTTTAAAAAGCATGGTCTCATTTTGTTTTTATTGGTTTTACTGTCAGCGTGTGGGGATTCTACTGTCAACACATTGCAAACTGATGAGCCCATAATTATAAAGTTTCCTCATGTTGTTGCGCCTGGTACTCCTAATGGGCAAACGGCTTCTAGGTTTGAACAACTTGTAGAGGCGCGTTTTCCAGGGCGTGTTGATGTGGAAGTTTATCCGTCTGGGCAGTTAATGACTGATGATGATTCCCTTGAAGCATTGGCTTTTGGCGAAATTCAAATGATTGCGGTTTCACTGTCGAAATTTGATCGACTTACCAGAGCATTTCAAATATTTGATTTACCATTTTTATTCTCAAACATAGCAGCTGTTGAGCATTTTCAAGCTAGTGATGAAGGCAAATCTTTACTTACAGCTTTAGTTGATAGCGGATTCTTAGGGCTTGCCTTTTGGCATAATGGAATGAAGCACTTCGGTGCACATATACCGCTTCGATTGCCCAATGATGCCGAAGGACTCAGATTTCGCATTATGGAATCAGATGTCTTGCAGGCCCAGATGGAAAGCATTGGTGGAAATCCGCAGAAAATGGCTTATGGAGAGGTATATCAAGCCTTACAGACTGGAGCAATAGATGCTCAGGAGAATACTTGGTCGAATATCTATTCATCAAAATTCCATGAGGTTCAGCCTTACTTTATGTTAAGCAATCATGGGTATGTAGGTTATTTTGTTGCGGTGAATGAACAGTTTTGGAAATCACTACCTAATGACATACGTTTTGGTCTTGAGGAGATTATGGTAGAAGTAACTGAGTGGGGAAACGCAAGATCAATTGCTATGAATGATGATAGTAAGGAAAAATTACTTGCTACGGGACGTTCCGAAATTGTTATCCTCACAGATCAGGAGCTAGAGCAATGGCGTATGGCAGTACAGCCAGTTTGGGAACAATTTTCCGATGAAATTGGAGCGGATCTAATTGAGGCAGCGCAAATATCTAGCAACTAGTTAGTTGGATTGTCTAAAAAATACAATCATAAGGTTCAATAGTTACTTCCGGATACCACACCCAGTGTTTCTCTAAAGTAACAGGTGCTGTAAAGTTTGCTTGATCAGTTATAGTCATTCGATAATTCAATTGGCTTCCATTTTCAGCTAAATCAAAATATTCAATTATTGATGCATCGGAACTTAACGGAATCCCATCTCTATTAAAATGTGGCCAACTAGCATTGAACGTCTCCACAACGAGCGTTTCTCTTTCCCATTGTCCAATCGAATAACCTAGTCGTGGTGTTTCAGGTGTTTGAGACGTCGTATCTGAGGTCATGTGTATTACGCGAATCGTATCATATTCCTCTATCTCAAAGACTATAGTGTCATCCTCCTCCCTAATGAGCATCGGATAGGGTTGTTCCATGATAGTTGGCATGCCCTTTGGTGCGCAGTTAAGAGTTGGGCTATCTATAGCGGGATCAAATGACTCAACGCTTCTTGATGCGGCTTCAGTCAGAGGGAAGTTGCCTGCATATAAAGGACCTGACCCAAGGGGAGTGCTCCATACTCTAAATATCCCCAGCCCTGGTTCTGATGGGTCGCCGAGGCGATTCTGTTGTGTATTGCCGATTGTTTCCCCAGCCCAACGTCGATTTCCGCCACCACCTAAGATCACTTCTTCTCCCATTGGTAACAATATATTGAGAGCATAAATGCCAAGTTTTTCGTCCTTAGCGGGATTCCCAGCTATTCTGATTCTATCGCCTGTCTTGAGAAAATCTGTTGTGAGTTTTCGTCTGCGAAGATTTACCAATGAGGTAGTTTCAATTTCATAAAGGTCTATACTGCCTGATTCATTTTGGACATTTACAGTGAAGCGCACATGTGGGTTTCGCCAGTAGACGGCTACAACTTCACCTTCTCTTTCAATAATAGAGTCTGTGTCAAAGAATCCAGAGACACTGTGGTGTGCAAGCAATACCGAGGGGATGAGCGAGAAAAAAGAAGCAATGCTAATTGTTCGTGTCATGTTAGTTACCCCTCAATGCTAGGTATTTGTCTGTCTGTTTTAATATAGTTTAATATTGTCAAAGGTTATTTGTTACGTAACAATGTAACATTAACTTTTTTAAATCATAAAACCACATAATAACTATAATTTGGAGGAAAAAATGTCGTCTGACAAAAAGATAGATCAACGTGTATTTGATTTATATGATGAGTATTGCCATGGCCGGATGGATCGTAGAGAGTTTCTTGATAAATCGGCAGCCATAATGATTGGGGGAGTATCTGCTCTGTGGATGGCACAGGCTCTTCTTCCGCGTTATGCAGAAGCTCAAACTATCTCATTTACGGATCCTCGCATGAAGGGTACCTACGTTGAGTATTCTTCTCCTGGTGGTACATCAGGAATGATGCGTGGATATCTTGTTCAGCCGGCAGGGGATGGGCCTTTTCCTGCGGCACTTATAATTCATGAAAATCGCGGCCTCAATCCTCACATTGAAGATGTAGCAAGAAGAGCTGCTGTTGCTGGATTTCTTGCTCTCGCACCAGATGGTCTTTCACCTGTAGGTGGATACCCCGGTAATGATGATGATGGACGAGAACTACAAAGAAATCTTGACCCTGATGAACTGGATCAAGACATGATTAATAGTGCTAGATATCTTAAAGACCATGAATTATCTAATGGCAACTTAGGCGCTACTGGCTTTTGTTGGGGTGGGGGTATGACAAATCGTCTAGCGGTTGTACTTGGTAGTGATTTACAAGCTGGAGTTCCATTTTATGGTGCAGCTGTACCTTCATCGGCTGTAAGCAGTATCAGTGCAGCAATGATGGTAAATATGGCTGATACGGACCCCCGTATTAATGCAATGTGGCCAGATTATGAGGCAGCTCTTGCAGCAAATGGTGTAAATTATCGTGGTCATATTTACGAAGGTACGCTTCACGGATTCCATAATAATTCAACACCTCGTTATAACAAACCAGCTGCAGATCTTGCTTGGAATAGAACGATTGGATTTTTTCGTGAGCACCTTACTTAATCATTAGAGCGAATCTATTGATTTGTCTGGGCCCTTTGTAGAAGGGCCCAGTTTTTTAGTTAGTACATCAAGGGTCTAATTTTTTTGGTTTTAAGAGTTTTTGTTGCTGGCGTGCAACGATATAAAGACCTGATCCAATCAAAATAAGTAATGTTGTAAATAATAAAGATTCACTGCTAACTTGTAGTGCTAACCAAGTGCTAGTTCCAATACCCAATACAGGGAATAGATATCCAGCAGGTAAGATAAATCCTTTATTAGCAGGCTGTTGTTTGCGTACTTTAGGTACAGCAGCACAGGTCAGCATATAGACAAGGACCCGTGAAAAAACGGAGGTAGCAGCCAACCATACAAAGGAACCAAATATGGCTAAAATGAAAGCAAGAAATCCAAAAAATATGATCGAATTTGCAGGGGTGAGAAATTTTTTATTTACCTCACCAAACCATTGTGGAAGTGCGCCATCAATTGCCAGTGTGTAGGTTATACGCGGAGTAGTGAACATACCTGCTACTAAGTTTCCACCCACTGAGGCAATAATTCCCAGTATCAGAAAAAACGACCCTGTTGTACCCATTAATGCGTTTGCTGCATCTAAAAGTGGAGTCGTTGATGATGCTAAATCAGGCACTGCTGCCATGCTGACAATTTGGATTAATAAATACAATGTGGCAACACCGACTATAGCTAGTAATAAGGCAAGCGGCATATCGCGCGCTGGGTTTTTTGATTCTCCGGCTGGAATAGACGCATATTCAAAACCACCATAAGCATAGGTGAGCAGTAGTGCAGCGAGCCCAATATTTCTTGCGTTTGGTATTTCCCCTTCAAAGCGCGGAATAATATCTATGCCAAATTGACTGATCCCTAAAAGTACCAACAAAAAAAGTGCTGCAATTTTAAAAATAGTCAGTATGCCCAGTGAACGGATTGCTTGGACTGAGCCAATAACATTTATGAAAGTGAGTCCACCACAGACACAGACTAGACACAATATGCGGCCGACACCATATGTTACACCATCCCAAAAATAGCCAATACTATCTAAAAGAAGTGCGCTATTCGCTGCGAATGCTACAACACGAGATATGTAATACAGCCAACCAACTTCAAATCCAATTAAAGGCCCAAATGCCTCAGTGCTATATCGTACTGGACCACCGGTATTGCGATAATAACTAGCTAACTCTGCAAAGCATAAGACAATTGGAAAAATCAATAAGGAGCAAAGCAAATATATGAAAGGACTATATTGGCCAGTCAATTGTGCAGCTGTTCCGGGCAACCCAAAAATACCAGCACCGATGAGTCCATTAACTGCAAGTAACCAAAGACCCCAGATGCCGAGTTTTCGGGGTAGTTTTTCCTGAATGTGTTTCGGCATTTATAGTCCAATGGCAATAATGCCATGAAAGTTAAATCTGAATGTTAACGATCAGATCCAAAATAGTTGAGTTCAATAGTAATGCCGTTGGGGTCTTCCAAGAAAATTTGATAAAGATCCATGTTGGGAAGTTGTCGTTCTCTGTAGGCAATGTTATTTCTCATTAGTCTGTTAATAAGTCCTGTTGCATCTGTTGCTCGAAACGCAATGTGATCCAGGGACCCGCTACCCTCAAGGGCATCTGGATCAATTTCGCCTCCTAAATAGCCTACCAGGCCACTAGAGTCTTCGGGGTCAATACCAACAAGGTGTATAACTGTTTGTTCGCCAAGGTATAACCAGTGTCCTGGGAATGGCAAGTTTGGGCGGTCTCCCTCCGTCATACCAAGTATATCTACGTAAAAAATTCTGCTCTTATTAAGGTCAAGAGTGCGAATTGAGCAGTGATCTAGGGTATTAACAGGCATAACCAGTTGTCTCCATACATGTACTTTGTATTATTGATCATGATAGCAGCCACAATGACAATTTTGTAAAACGCAAAAAGAACGACACTTTGTTAGTATTTGTTTCATAGACAGATAAGATTAGGGGGATTTAGGCTAATGCTAAAGAATTTTTTATTTAATATGGCTTGTGTTGTGGCGTTTTTGTTTGCGTCGCAATCAGAACTTAGAGCTCAGCGTATTTTGCCCTTTCCTACTCATGAATCATTTGCGGCCTCTGAAGGGGCACAGCGCTATGTGGCAGCAGCAATGGAATTAGCCCAAACGGACCTTATAGATGAGGCAAACTCATACTGTTCTGCCACGGGCCCAAGGAGGCCTGCTTTGAATAGGGAGGCGGATGGAATAGCTCCACTTGAGGATTATGAATTGGAGCCAATTAAAGTTTTTGAAAACCTCTATTACGTTGGTTTTAACGATGTAGGTGCGTGGGTGATTCCTACTAGTGACGGTATTATTTTAATGGATACTTTGAATTCGACTGCAGAAGCAAGAGATGTCTTAGTACCTGGTATTGAGAAAATTGGTTTTGATCCAGCTGAAATCAAGCACATAATTATTGGGCACGGGCATAATGATCATGTAGGTGGAGCAGCTTATCTGCAAGAGACTTATGGAGCTCGTGTTCACATAACAGCCCCGGATTGGGACTTGGCTCTTTCTGGCGAAACTACAGAGCGACCAAGACCGATTAGAGATCAAGTTGTCACTGACGGTCAAGAACTGACATTGGGTGATACAACGCTAACTTTGGTACTTACACCAGGACATACGGATGGAACTTTGGCCGTACTTGCACCAGTTAGGCATTTGAGCCAAACCCATACAATCTTTATCTTTAGTGGTACATGGATGACTAGCCAGGAATCTAGAATGGTTTTTGAACATGTGTTTGATGATTTTGGCCGGCCGATGGGAGCAGAAAGTGCTATTAGCGGTCATCCCGGAATTTTAGTTAATAAAATTGAGTACTGGGATCAGTTAGGTCAGGAGTATCCGACTGGACCACATCCATTGCTATTAGGGAAAGAACGATTTGATCGTTATATGTCGATAATGCTTGAGTGTGGTAGCGCGAGACTTGCTGCAATGGAAGAAAGTCCAGACAGACTCACACGGCCTTGATATTTTGGTCTTATATGCACTTATTTCTTGAGTTCATCAGAAAAAAAGAATTACTTTGCGATAAAAACGGCGATCAGAGTTGTGATTCCAACGGCCCAGGCATACCAGGCGAACAGATGAAAACGCTGTTTTTGTAGAAGCCAAACAAAAAGCCAAAGTGCTATGAGGCCACTTATCAGAGCGGAACCTACGCCAAGGACAATGTTTTGAACTAATAAACCAGAAACTGTGGTTAGCTCCGGTAGAAGCAAGATGCCAGCTCCTGTTATAGCAATTACCCCCAGTAAGAAAGAGAACTTTGCAGCAGCCATTGGGGAAAGACCTAATGCAAGAGCAACTCCAACTGTAGAACCGCTACGTGAAATTCCAGGCATGATGGCAATAGCCTGTGCGCATCCAATTAAGAACGCTTCTAAGTAGGTTGGCTCGAGTCGGATACCTTTTTTGATTGTATATCTTGTGCTCCAGACGATTCCACCAGTAACTAATAAGCATAATCCTGTAACACCTGGCAGTTCGAATTGCTGTTCGATCCAACTTTTTGCTAATAAGGCTACAGCAACAGCCGGTAGAGTCCCAATTATAAGTTTCCCTATGTAGCACAGTGAGTCATGGTTAGCAGAAACTGCCCCAATTGCTAACGCTTTAACTTCATTTTTGTAAAAAATAAGGATTGCAAACATAGTTGCAAAATGTACTGATACTTCAAACAGGATGCCTTCTCCTAAGTCAAAACCTAAAATCCATTGGGCAATTACTAAGTGACCAGAACTTGATACGGGCAGAAATTCTGTAAGACCCTGTAGAATGCCAAGAAATAATGATTGAATAGCTTCCATGAGTTTGATCATACACAAACATACACATTGCGTGCGGTCAGGATTTATTCTTTGAACCCGGTAAAATTAGACCACAAATTTTTTGTCTTTATTAGGAAAGGGGTTTCTAATTAAAAAAGAGCCGCAGCAGGTCTTATTTAAGTTTTCAAAAAATGCATAGGTTTGTCTAATGAGTCTTCAAATTCGTGTTGCTAAACAGACTGATCTGCCTGCAATAACAGAAATATATAATCAAGCAATTGAGTCAGGCACATCTACTGCTGATATTGCAGCTGTCTCTCTTGCTAATCGACGTAAATGGTTAGCTGCACACAATGAAGACTATCCGGTCTTCGTTGCTGAAGAAAAAGGTTTTGTTAAAGGTTGGTGTAGTCTTAGTCCCTACCGACCGGGACGAATGGCATTACGTCAAACTGCTGAAATAAGCTATTACATACATAAAGATTTCCATGGAATGGGTATTGGCTCAAGCCTGATAGCAGAGATTATCAATAGATGCTCTGATCTGGGAATAAAAGTGCTTTTTGCAATACTGTTAGATACTAATTATTCAAGCATAGGGATTCTTGAGAAATTTGAGTTTAAAAAGTGGGGGCATTTGCCTGGTGTTGCTGAATTTGAAAATCGTCTCTGTGGTCATCTTTATTATGGGCGTCGAGTGGTTACTTCGTAGTGTTTTTTTTTTCTGTTAGATGCAAAATGAGTGAGAGCGTAGGATTGTCTGTTATAAAGATTATGATTTTGAGGGGGATTATCTAATGGATCGGCGAAATTTTTTAAAAGTAGCTAGTGCTGCTCCAGCAGTTGTAGCTGGAACTTCTTCCCTAGCATTAGCTAAGGGTACACGCCCAGCATTAGATGTTCAGCAGCTTTATAGACGCAATGGCAATCGATCAACTGTTGCCTGCAGCAACGGCATAGTATGTGCTAGTCAGCCGCTTGCAAGCATGGTTGGTGTCGATATTCTAAAAGCTGGGGGTACCTGCGTAGATGCAGCGATTGCGACCAATGCGATGCTTGGATTAACAGAGCCAGGTAGTGATGGTATAGGGGGGGATTTATTTGCTATCTATTGGTCAGCTCAGGAACAGCGTCTCTATGGTTTAAATGCAAGTGGTCGAGCACCATATGAATGGAATTTAGATAAGGCGAATGAAAAATCGCTAGACCAGATTCCTCGCCAAAGCCCCTTGTCTTGGACTGTGCCTGGTTGTGTTAGTGGTTGGAGTATGTTGAGCGAGCGTTTTGGAAAAATGGGTCTTGCGAAGTGTCTGGAAGCTGCTATTGGTTATGCCGAGGAGGGCTTTCCAGTTTCACCGGTTATTGCTGCTACTCAATTTGGTTACTGGACTGGAGAAAGATTTCCTCATTTAGCAGGTGTTTATCACCCTGACGGGGTTATCCCTAAATTTGGAGATATTTTTAGAAACCCCCTTTTGGGAAAAAGTTATAGACAGATTGCTCAAGATGGAGCTGATGCATTTTATAAGGGAGAGATAGCTGAGCAAATAGTAGCTAAATCTAATGAGCTTGGCGGGTATATGAGCTTAAAAGATCTGGCAGACCATAGTGCAAACTGGGTAGAGCCGGTGAGCACTAGTTATAGGGGATTTGATGTTTGGGAATTGCCTCCTAATGGTCAAGGCATTACAGCACTGCAAATGTTAAATATGCTAGAACACTTTGATATTGCTTCCCTCGAACATAACTCTGCAGAACACTTGCACCTTTTTATTGAGGCTAAGCGGTTGGCTTTTGAAGATAGGGCGCGTTACTACGCTGACCCTGCTTTTTCAGAAGTGCCAGTGGACTGGTTAATTTCCAAAGAGTATGGAACTCAGCGAGCATCGTTGATTGATCAAACAGCTGTAAATCAGAGTGTAATGCCTGGTGATCCTGATTTGGATTCTGACACGATATATATGACTGCTGCAGATAATGAGGGGAATATGATTTCACTTATTCAGAGCATTTATTCGGACTTTGGTTCAACTATTTGTCCTGATGGTGTTGGATTTGCAATGCAAAACCGAGGTCAGGCTTTTTCGCTTGATCCAAATCACCCTAATCGTTTAGAGCCGCACAAACGTCCCTTCCATACAATAATTCCAGCGTTTTTGACTGAAGAGGGTAGACCTCTTCTTTCGTTTGGTGTCATGGGTGGAGATTTTCAGCCTCAAGGACATGTACAGGTGTTAATGAACTTGGTCGACTTTCAAATGTCTCCTCAGCAAGCCGGCGATCAACCACGAATACGTCATATAGGCCGGAGTAGTCCTTGGCTTGGTCGGTCAAACCATTCAGGTGAGTTAGCTTTTGAACATGGTGTTCCTGATTTGGTTAAACTTCAACTTGCTGAACTTGGTCATCGTGTCTCGTCAACAACAGGTCTACACGGTGGTTATCAAGCCATTTGGCGTACAGATGATCCGCTAGTTTATTTTGGTGGATCTGACCCACGAAAAGACGGCGCTGCAATGGGTTATTAAATTGCTTTGTTTGTTATGGCGGGCTAATTTTTTAGAAAATTTCAATGCACCAGCGAATGATGTGCAAGCATGTAACTGTATATAGACCAGCAATTATATCATCAGCCATAATTCCTAGCCCGGGATTCCGGGTTTTTTCAATTATCTTGATTGGGTAAGGTTTCCAGATATCAAATATCCTAAAAATAATAAACCCAATGAGAACCCAAGACCAAGTAAAAGGGATAAGAAACATTGCTACTAAAAAACCAATAATTTCATCCCAGACTATTTTTCCTGGATCATTTTTGCCTAGGTCTTTAGCAGTCTGTCCGCATATAAAAACCCCTATAGCACTTCCAGCGAATATCAATCCTAAGTAGTAAGTCGGGTCAAGGGGCAATAGAAAATATAAAATACCAACCCCGACAAGAGTACCAAAAGTTCCTGGCATAACAGGTATTAGCCCAAATCCAAAGCCATAAGCTAAGAAATGAATTGGATATTTCAAGATAATGAGATGCATAGGCTTTATTTATGACTTCTATGGTAGATATCTATACGTCATCATAAACAGTTCCATCGCTTGTGTGTGCGGTAATTTTTCTACTTGCTGTTCCCCCTTGAAGGCTTTTCCCTGTAGGAGACCATGTACAGCTTCTTTCTGGATCCGCCCATATGGTTTCCCATTTTCCAGGAACAAAGAATTCAACAAACGTAAATTCTTCATCGCCATGATTGTGGCAGTAGTGTCTTTCACCATCATATTTATATACAAGGTCCCCACTTCTTAGTGGGTATGGGGTCTCATTAAGAAAAACTGTTCCTTCTCCACTCAATATAAATTGAAAATGTTCGGCTCCAATATGATGATGGTTGGCGCTCATTGATCCTGCGGGAAAAATAACTAGTTCCCCAGCAAGAGCAGTTGTATTAAATAGATTTTTTGTCGCTACGTAGACTCGTGTTCGTTCGTCATGCTTAGACTCTAATATTGGTTCTGAGCCTAGATCAAATAATTTAGCATTTGAGCTTGTGGCTGCAAGATCGGGGTCAAATTTAAGTGCATTACAGACTTTAAGAAAGATGCAAGTAGCTCCTGTTGTGGTGCTAAGTGTGCCACTGAATTTTGGTGGTAGAAAAAAAACATGTTGTTGGTCTAGTTTAGAATGTTGTTTCCCATCAGCTAACGCTGCTGAACCTTTGAGTAATTGTGCCCATATGATTTCTGTTTCAGAGACATTTATTTCTAGTTTCGTACCAGAATCAAGCACTAGTCGATCAAAAATACATTCACTGCCACTAACTCTTGTATCGTCTATAAGGCGTTGCCGTTTAGCTCCTCCTGGCAAAATTTCTACTTTTACAGAATCATGATTGAATAGCTCGGCCATTTTTTCTTTTCCAAAGACAAGTCCGCTAGTATTATCCATGATCGTCTTAGCTAAGTTCTACAGTTTTTATGTTTAAAGCATACAAATGTATTCGTTTGACAGGTTATGCAGCTTTAGTTTGTATGACTTTGATAAGCTATTCTTCTCAAGTTTTTTCTCAAGAAGAATTTTATTCCGGAAAGACAATCACTATCTATGTGGGAAGAGGGCCTGGTTCTGGTACAGATTTAGCAATACGAACCTTTGTTAAGTTTTGGCAGCAGCATATCCCAGGAAATCCAACAATTGTTGTAAGAAATATTCCAGGTGGAGGCGGAATACGTGTTTGGAATTTCGGATATGAGCTTGCCGATGCAGATGGATTAAATATTCTTTTCTCCCCTTTTTCAGGTACTGCTGAAATTCTTGGATTGCCAGGGCTTAGAGCGGATTTTGAAGCTATGCCGCTGATTGGCGGACTAAAAAGTCCAAACTTGGTTTATGTTCGAACGGACAAAGTAGCAAGTATTGAGCAATTATTATCTGCTCAGGGACTAAAGTATGCGGGCCAGAATCCCGCACATCACTACGATATTTTGGGGCGAATGGCCTTGGATATGTTGGGTGTTAACTATGAGTACATCACAGGGTTTTCTGGTGCAAATGAGGTATTTAATGCCGTAAGACGTGGAGAAGTTGACATGCAAACTACGGGGTTGACTCTATACCGTTTTTCAATTGAAGGTCCAATGGTTGAAACAGGGCAAGCACTTCCACTTTGGCATAACCCGCGAGTTAATCAGGCTGGAGTAGTTTTAGATGAGGAAGCAGCTACTGGAATACCTAATTTTGTAGAAGTCTATTCCCAGCTAATGGGCGAAGAGCCTTCAGGGGAAATGTTTGATATTTATAAGTGGTTGCAACCAACTATCAACACATTTGGTCACGCTGCTTTTTTGCCTCCTGACTCCCCTGAAGAAGCTATCGATGTATTAAGAAACAGTTTTGTTGCTACTACTGATGATGATGCTTATCGAGCAGAGGAATTAGAACTATTTGGAGTGAGAATGCCTCTGATTAGCCACATTGAAGGAACACGTGTGGTAGGAGAAATGATTAATGCACCTGATAATGTTCGTACTATCCTTATGCAGTATGCCCAGCCGGATGGTAGATAGTTTGCATGATCATTTGATTTTTCAATTTTTGTTCCGTTTAGCTAGTAAATTTTAGTTGTGAAAAGTCAATCATCACAACGTGCCTTTGCGGCACTTCGTCATCCAGGTTTTCGTATCTATTTCATTACCTCATCTTTGGCAATGATGGCAGATTCAATTGAGCATGTTATTAGCTATTGGATACTTTTTGAAAAATTTGAATCACCAGCATTAGGAGGCTTTGCCATTATTTCTCACTGGCTGCCTTTTCTTTTTCTTTCATTTTGGTCAGGAGCATTAGCTGACAAATTTGACCCTAGAAGAATAATTCAGATTGGCATGGGATTTTTCATACTAGTTTCTTGTGTATGGGGGTTACTCATAACCCTTGATGCAATTGAAATGTGGCACGCTATTGTATTACTGATCCTTCACGGGTTAGCAGGCGTGCTTTGGGCTCCCGCAACTCAAATATTGGTTCATGACATAGTAGGTCCTGAGCAACTGCAAAGTGCGATCAGACTCAATGCTACCGCACGTTATCTTGGTTTGCTGGCAGGTCCTGCAATTGGTAGTGGCTTGATGTTGTTTTTGGGCCCAGCTAGTGGAATTCTGATCAATGCTCTTATATATCTTCCGTTAATTATTTGGCTATGGAAAGCACCTTATGGACCTCGTTTCAGGTCAAATGGGCCTGCTATTGCACGTGAATTTAAGGGATTTTCTGACATCCTTTACACGTTCAGTGCTATTGCAGGGAATAGGGTAGTTATAACTATGATTTTACTGGGTGGTGGTGCAGCACTTTTTATAGGAAATGGCTATCAACCACAGATGCCAGAATTTGCCCTTGATCTTGGTCATGGTAATCCAGGGTTAGCTTATGGAGCTCTTTTAAGTGCTGATGCCTTTGGGGCTTTGATTGCAGGTGTAGCGTTAGAGGCGCGAGGTTTGCTCGAAGCCCGGGCACGAACGGCTTTGGTATTGGCAATGTTTTGGTGTCTGGCTTTAGGAATATTTGCTGTTTTAACCAACTATTTTTTAGCGCTTATGTTTTTATTTATTGTTGGGTTTTTGGAACTTTCTTTTTTTACAATGGCACAAACTCTAGTCCAATTAAGAGCTCCACAGCAAATTCGCGGAAGAGTTATTGGTCTTTTTGCTATGTCTGCATTAGGTATGAGAACATTTTCAGGTATTACTATTGGTGTAATAGGCGGAATTATTGGAATTCACTGGTCTTTAGCTTTAAGCGCAGCTTGTGTATTTTTTTTAATACTAGCGTTATTTGTTTATCTGGGGCGCGGCAAACTCCCTTTATCAGTTAATAGTTAAGTTAGCTTAGTGCAGGATGTATTTCGTTTTTATCGGTAGGTTGAAGATATTTATTTTAGGGTATTGTGGTTATTTTTGTCATATTGTAAAAAGTCAGATATTAGTAATCCCAAAGCGTAAATTTCAAAAGGTTTTTATATGAAACAACTGACACTTTTTGGCTTGCTGTCATGTCTCCCATTTGGATTAAATTTGGCGCATCACTCCATTAATGCTGAATACAACCTTGAGATGCCAGTTTCTTTAGATGGTGTTATTACAAGAGTTGAGTGGCAGAGCCCGCATATTTGGTATTACATCGATGTCCTTAATGAAGAAGGTGATACTGAAGAATGGGCAATATCTGGAGGTTCACCAAATATGCTTATGCGGAGGGGGGTTTATAAAAGCGCACTAGAAATAGGCATGAAAATTAATGTTAAAGGGTTTCAAGCAAGAGACGGATCAAATAATGCAGCGGGGCGCCAAGTTACTCGTTCTGATGGAAGCAATGTGTTTGCAAGATAATGGTTAGGTGCTAGAAATGAAGAAAACGATTCAATTTATTACATGTGACAGCTTAATATGCTTAGTTATTGGCTTCCTTTTCTGTTTTGAGGCTAATGCTCAAGAATCATTTGAGATTGTTCGAAATGCTTCCGGAAAGCCAGATTTTAGCGGTATTCATCAATGGCCCTTGCAACTTCCGCATGATGAAGACGGGGGGAGTTCTGCAACTATTTTTGACCGCAAATATTTTGCGCCGTTACTTGAAGATGGTGAGGATTTTTTAGAGCCTCGCACCGGTGATCCTCGTCATGATGAGCCTCGAAACTTTTGTATGCCATCTGGGTTTCCTTCTGGAATCCTTTCAGCGTATGCCATGCGCTGGCAACAATCGGAGGACTATCTCATTATGGTCCATGAATTTCAGCGCATGAATCGAATTATTCCCTTAGATGGCCGTGATCATCGAGATTATATTGAGCCCTCATATTATGGCGATCCAGTTGGTCATTGGGAGGGAGATACATTGGTGATTGAAACTAAAAATTTCAAGCGTTGGGTTCTTGATGATTATTTCTATACAAATCCTAATGAATACCGTATGCACAGTGATGCTCTGACAACTATCGAACGTATTAGATGGAAGAGTTCTGATGCCATTAGTTATGAGCTAACTATTGATGATCCAAAAATATTTACGAGACCATGGTCTCAAGAGTTTGAAATTCAAACTCGACCAGAATGGGAAATGGCGGGTATTGTTGAATATGTTTGTCAAGAAAATAATCGTTGTCCAGGCGGCATTTGCGATAACTAGCAGGTAAGTTTCAACTAAATTAGTAAGTGCTAGAAGTAATGTTTGCATTTTTTGAATGAGAATAAAAACAAGGAGAATGCAAGATGACCAGTAATAAAAAATATTGGTTGATAATAAAAAGATTTATTTTCTTAGTAATTCCTCTTTTTTTGGCAGGCTTATTTACTTCTGTTGCCGCACAAGAAAATGAACAAGCCACTGATGAAAATGGTGCCCCTCTATTTCAAGTTGACCCCTTTTGGCCGGGGCCTTTGCCTAACAGATGGAGCATGCAGCAAGTCACGGGAATCCATGTGGATCATTTAGATCATATATGGTTTTTAAACCGAGGTAATGGTGTTGAAGGTGACGAGATAGGAGGTAGTGATGAGCCGCCTAGAATAGACTGTTGCGTGCGTAGTCCTGAGTTGATTGAAATGGATAAAGATGGAAATGTTCTTAATGCATGGGGTGGACCAGGGTTTCATTCCAAGTGGCCCACAGCATTACAGACAGTAATAGCTGATAGAGAAGGATTCGTTTGGATAGGAGGAACTCAACCCCAGGATAGTATCCTGAAATTTACCCGGGACGGTGAATTGGTTTGGGACTTTGATCACCGTCCGCCAATTGGTGTCGTATTAGAAGAAGACAACACCCAAACAGATGTTCTTGCAAATAAGGGGCGTTTTCAACTCGATCAGGATGCGCGGGAAATTTATATTATCAACTGGAAGCGTGTGCTGGTTTACGATATGGACACGGGTGAGTTCAAGCGTGGTTGGGGCGGCCATGGAATGGGTTTGGATGAAATCTCAAACGACCCGATTCCAGGATATGAGTGGAATGGCCAGCGTCCTCCAGAAGAGCTAAATTTTGTTCCAGACTTGCATTTTCTAGAAATATCTAGAGATGGATTAGTTTATATTGGAGAACGTGGGCAAAACCGGATACAAGTATTTCAAAAAAATGGTACTTGGGTAAAAAATATATATGTAGCTGAGAGTACGCCAGGGCAAAGGCTAGGGGTTGAAGAATGTGGGGGTGTTGGTGTTAGAAAGGAACTCCCGCCATGTGGGTCTATGTATAAACTGGTTATTTCAAAGGATCCGACTGAACAATATTTGTATATGGCTGATGGTACTAATAATCGTGTATGGATCGTCGATCGTCATAGTGGAGAGACCCTAGGGTCTTTTGGTGGTAACGGGCGCTACGCAGGGCAACTCCACTGGATTAATGCGATAGGTATAGACACAGAAGGTAATATTTATACGGGTGAAGTCGAACATGCAAAGCGAATTCAAAAATTCACACCAGTTCGTCCCTGAATTTAGCAATTTTTTAATGCTCTAAGCTAAGATAGCTTTAAGGGATTTCCTTATTTTTTCTGGGATTTCTTTGGATTTTTGAGTTGACCTGCAGACAAAGGCATGTACAAAGTATCCTGCGGCTGATAAAGAGATCTCTTTATCTTTGAATAATCCAATTTCATAACGAGCGCTGGTATTCCCAATATGAGCAACTCGCAGACCTGCATCCACTATTTCTGGAAATTTAAGGGGCTTGAAATAACTGCACGAGCTTTCTACACAAAACCCTACTACTGGATCCCGCGTTATGTTTAATCCAGCTTTTTCTATCAAATAGCGCCCAATAACGGTATCGAAAAATGAATAATAATTTACATTATTTACATGCTGATAAACGTCAGTGTCTATCCAGCGTGTTGGAATCTGAACGAAATATTTGTAGTCATTTCGTCTGTTTTCTTTCCAATTATTACTCACATTAACTGTGAAATTAGGTATCTGAGAATGCTTTTAATACCTCTCTTAAGAGATCCCATCGATTAAATCCTTGATTTCCATAATCAAGCCCACGTCTAACAATTACTAGATTATGCGAAGGGACAACAATTGTATATTGACCGCGATTTCCTGAAGTAGCGTATGCGTCTTGTGGAACATCTGTACGGTCTTCGGGTACTAACCACCATTGAGCCCCATAAAAATTGCCGGACTCAGGACCTCCATCATTATAACGATTACGTCCTGCTGTAGAAGGAGCAGGAGTACGAATAAAATCAATCCATTCTTCAGAAATCAATCTTTCGCCGTTCCATACTCCGCCTTGAAGATAAAGAAGCCCAAATCGAGCTAGATCTCGGGCATTGGTGTAAACCTGACTGCTTAATATGAAATCACCAAACCTATCCACACTCAACAGCGTATTGCGCATACCAATTTTGTCTAAAAGAGCTCTTCGGGGAAACTCTAAATAAGCTTCTTCACCCAAGGCAAGTTTCATGGCATAGACGCCGCGAAGCGTGTCGTAGTTTTCATAATCCCAGTATGTGCCTGGTTCTCGGATTAAGCCTGCGTTTCTTAATCCTTCTATTGAACTAGCACCAGCCCAATAAGCAAGCCCAGAACCAGTCGCATATTCAAGATTTCCATTGTCTACCGGATACAACCCACTAGACATATTGAGTACGTGTCGCATGGTGATATTTGACCTTGGGTCATGCCTGCCCGATGAGACTGAAGGGTACCAGTCAAACCCAAGCGGTTCGTCTAAGGATAGTTTTCCTTGGTCAACGAGCATCCCTATAAGTGTGCCAGCAATACTTTTTGCAGTAGACCAGGTCCGGGTCCGGGTAGTGTAATCAAATCCACGCGCATACCTTTCATGAAGAATATTCCCGTTATGAACTACCATTAGACTTAGGGTTACTTGTTCTTCTGACTCGCGATTAAATGCCCAATCCGATGCAGCTGCCAGTGCGCCAGCATCGACTTCTTCCGGCCAATCATATAAATGCGGTACCAGATCACCTTCAGGCCATGGGATCCTCGTTGTATCTCCCTCAAGAGGTGGCATTGTCAGTTCTGGTAAGGATTGAATGTCATCAAAAGTTTGGTCTGGCGCCAAGATTATGCATCCAAGTCCTGTTCTAAATGCAGCACGCATTGTGGGTGTGACTTCGCCATTACCAATAGAAACAGCCTGATTTTCCCAGTCCACCTCATAATCCCCCCCACTTGCTGTTCCTACAGGGTTTGGAAGATAGGCTAGCTCTTGTTCAAAAATCTGTTCAAGTGTCCTGTTAGAGGTAAAAAGTCCATTGCACATAAATATGGCTTGCTGGCCGTATTGCACCATTTTTCGATTGGTTTCCCAGTAGTCATAAGTTTCTTCCTGCTGGGCTATTACAGGTAAAGTAAAAAGTATCAGAATCGGAACAAGTAGCATTTTCATGAAGATCTCTCCATCTTGTTATTGTTGTGATTATTCTGATGGAAGTTAACTAGGTCAAGCTGGAAATTTAAAAGGTTGCCCTTTTCCTTAAATTCTTCAGGAACAAGTTTGTTTTTTTGCTGAATTTAAGCCAAATAAGGATTAATTTTATTTATGTAAAAAGTTAATAGTTGATTCTGATTTGTTCAGAATAATTTCTTCTATCTATATTCACAAAAGAGTTTTTTAAATTATGAAAAAAAATTAT
>PBDA01000063.1 GCA_002718345.1 Rhodospirillaceae bacterium | reverse complement strand
TCCATTTCTTTATTAAATCTATCTGTAAGTAACAAACCATTTTCATCTTTTGAAGATAAGAACCCTCTTACATTTTCAAATATCACAACTTGAGGAGGTTTTTTTTGAAATAAGATGGTATCTAAAACCTCTTTAAATAAATTTCCATCTTTATCTTTTGTAGATTTTCTATTACCGGCAGATGAAAAAGGTTGGCAAGGAATGCCTGCTATTATAACATCTCCACTAGGAATCTCCGATTTATTAATTTTTCTAATATCTTCAATAATAATATTGTGTTTAAGATTTTTTATATAAGTTTCAGATACACTTTTCTCATTGTCATTAGCAAAGACAATTTTAAATCCTGCCTTTTTAAAACCTAAATCAAATCCACCACATCCTGAAAATAAACTAATTACTTTTTTCATTTTTTTAAAAAATTAATTAATGTGTTATCTATAAACCTAATCCTAAAATTATAAATTTTTGGTGTAAATTCTTGTGTTATTCTTTTATCAATAATATTTTTTTTTGCATTATAGAATGAACATGTGAACCTTTAAATTTTTTTCCTCTGCTTGTCAAAAAATCTCCCTTGTTAAACCAATGAGCAATTTTATTGAAAGACCAACCTATTTTTCTAAACTTAGTTATTTTTTCATATAAAAAATATTGATATTCAGAATAACTTCTAGAATTTAAATGAGATGCCCTTAATTTAAGATGAAATATAAAGTATGCTTCAATAAAGTTTCTATTTGACTTACCACCAAACAAGGTCATTCTACTGTGACTGATTTGGCCAAATTTCGAGGCTGGTCAACATCTGTGCCTTTTAACAATGCTACATGGTAAGCAAGTAGCTGCAGCGGTACTGTATAGAGCAAAGGCTCCTGAATTGGGTGTACATGAGCTGGCATTCGTATTATGTGAATATCTTTATCAGCTTCAAAATCAACGGCTGGATCAGCAAAAACGTAAAGCTTACCTCCTCTGGCTCTAACTTCTTCTAGATTAGATTTAAGTTTCTCTAGAAGCTCATTGTTTGGAGCAACAGCCACCACAGGCATATTTTCGTCTACCAAGGCTAAAGGGCCATGTTTAAGTTCTCCAGCTGCATAAGCCTCTGCATGGATATAAGAAATTTCTTTAAGCTTTAGAGCGCCTTCCATTGCAATTGGGTTCAATGAACCACGCCCAAGAAATAAAGCATGGTTCTTATCTGCAAACTCTTCTGCGAGATCAGCAATAGCTTCATTCAAAACTAAGCTTTGTTCTACCAAACCTGGTATTTCAGCCAGTTGTGACACCAACTCATGCTCACTGTTCTGTGCCAGTCCGCGGTGCCTTGCAACCACAATAGTTAACATAAGCAAAGCAGCAAGCTGGGTTGTAAATGCCTTTGTAGACGCTACGCCTATCTCTTGTCCTGCATGGGTCATCAGGACCAAATCAGATTCTCGGATTAACGAACTCTCCGATACATTACAGATAGCTAGGGTTGCTAGATAACCAAGCTTTTTTGCCGACCTTAAGGCTGCAAGTGTGTCAGCTGTTTCTCCTGATTGAGAAATAGCAACAAAAAGAGTTTTATCTGGCACCACTGGATTTCGGTAACGATACTCGCTAGCTATATCAACAACACAAGGTAATCTGGCAATCTCTTCACACTGACTACGTGCAACCAGCCCTGCATGATAACTTGTGCCGCAAGCAACAATATGCAGCCCCCCAACGTTATTTAAAATCTCTTCGGCTTTCTCACCAAAAATACTATCAGGGATCATTCCTTCACTTATACGATTGGCGAGTGTTCGCATCAGAGCTGCAGGCTGTTCATGGATCTCCTTTTCCATATAATGTTTGTAGTTACCTCGGTCCGCAGAATCCGCTGTATTTTCGCTAACGCGAACTGGTCTCTCTACATCATGTCCCTCTGCATCATAGATTTGTACTTCACTGCAGCGCAAAATTGCTACATCCCCTTCTTCTAAAAACTGAAACCTCTTTGTCTCTGGCAAAAGCGCGGCTACATCTGAAGCTACAAAATTTTCATTCTCCCCAAGACCAATAACAACTGGTGTACCAGCACGCGCAGCATATAAAGCACCAGGATCTTTGGTGCTCATCACAACAATTGAGGCATAACCCCCTTTGAGCTCTTGTACTGTTAAACAAATTGCATCACGCAGATCGTTATTGTTGCTCATGTGATAACTTATACGGTGCGCGATAACCTCACTGTCTGTTTCTGAGGTAAATTCAAACCCAGCCGCTTTAAGATCAGAACGCAGCTCTTTATGATTCTCAATAATACCGTTGTGGACTACCGCTATTTCATCTCCTGAGATGTGGGGATGTGCGTTTGATTCACTTGGTGAGCCATGGGTAGCCCATCGTGTATGAGCAATACCTATGCCACCACTAAGTGATCTCCCTGCAAGCGCTTTCTGCAATCCGTTAACCTTACCTAAACGTCTAAGGCGCTGAAGACTGTTATTTTGGATAATAGCTATTCCAGCAGAATCATATCCGCGATACTCCAGCCGACACAGTCCTTCCAACAGCACGGGAGTAATGTCACGCTGTGACACAGCACCGACAATTCCACACATGTGAGCTTACCCCTAACTCGATAACTTTAGAGATTATGGCCTAAGTAGATTTGGAATAGTGCCTAAAGTTTCCGACTAGGCTATTTTTTTGGTCTTTTCCAGCCCTTAATTACAGATTGCTTGCCCCGCGCAACAGATAGTGTCTTCTCTGGTACATTCTTAGTAATAGTTGAGCCGGCGGCAATAGTTGCATCGTTACCAATATTTAAAGGCGCCACTAACATAGCGCCTGACCCTACAAAAACCCGATCACCAATAATTGTTTTATGCTTTGATGCTCCATCGTAATTACAAGTTATTGTTCCAGCGCCGATATTTACCCCTTTGCCTACTTGGGTGTCGCCAACGTAGCTAAGATGGTTCATCTTTGCTCCAGAAATAACAGTACTAGCTTTAACTTCCACAAAATTTCCCACCTTTACTTGTGAATCAAACTGAGTGCCTGGTCTAAGCCTTGCAAATGGGCCTATCTCGCAATTTTCTCCGGTAACTACTCCATCAATTACGCAATGTTCATGCACAACAGAATGGTCGCCAAGCTTGCAGTTTGAAATAATGGCGTTTGGCCCTATACGCACACCACTACCTAATTCAACATTGCCAAGAAATACTGCATTAACATCAATAAAGACATCACGTCCTACTTTCAAAGACCCACGAAGATCAAAACGATTAGGATCAGCTAAGGTAGCGCCCTGGTCCATAACCTCTCGGGCATAACGTTTTTGCAGAATTCTTTCAGCACTGGCAAGCTGTTCTCTGTTATTAATTCCAACAATATCATCGGCGTTATCAACCAACACACCAGTGACTGGCACACCCTCTGCAACAGCTAACGCAATTACATCCGTCAAATAAAACTCCTGCTGCTGATTATCAGAACTTATTGCTTCTATCCAGCCTCGAATGGCCTTACCAGGAAACACCATGAGGCCTGTATTTATTTCCTTTATCTTGCTTTGCTCAGGAGTTGTATCCTTTTCTTCAACTATTGCGACAACATTATTTTTTTTGTCACGTAAGACTCGACCATAACCTTTAGCACTTCCTAATTCTGCAGTTAATAAAGCAACCCCACCCTTCGCAGCGCTTAATAATTTATTGAGTGTTTTTTCTGTTACCAGAGGAACATCTCCATAGAGAACAAGAATTTCATGATCCTCAGGGATACTGGGAAGTGCTTGTTTCAGGGCATGACCAGTTCCAAGTTGCTCAGCTTGAAGTGTCCAGTCCACTGAAAAATGTTCGAATTCTCTCTGAACTAGCTCACCACCATGGCCATAAACAATGTTTATGGCTTGGGAGCCTAAATTGCTGGTGGTAGCAAGAATATGTGACAAAATGCTTCGGCCTGCCAATGGTTGTAATACCTTTGGCAAGTCTGAATTCATTCTCTTGCCCTGGCCTGCAGCCAAAATTACGGTTGTTAGCGCCACGATGGTGCGCCCTCCGTCTAATTTAGTTAGTGTGAATGATAGCGTGCTTGAAGGGTTCGCGTTGCCTTAACGGCGACCTTTAAGCTTCTCAGCTGCTCGAAAACGAGCCTCAGCCTCTACCAAGTCCCTCTGTGCTTGCTCTATATCAATCTCACCATGCTTACCTTCAAGCGCTTCGCGCGCCTTTTCCCGTGCTTCCAAAGCTACATCCTCATCTAAATCTTCTGCACGTAATGCGCTGTCTGCAAGAACCGTAACCTGTGTTGGCTGAACCTCAAGAATGCCACCAGTGACATAAAAAAACTGCTCTTGTCCTTCCGATGGCTGAACTCGAACTTCGCCAGGCTTAAGCTTAGTCAAAAGCGGTGCATGCCTGGGAGCAATACCAATTTCTCCCATTTCTCCAGGCGCAAAAACCATTGAGGCTTTACCCGTAAAGATCTCTCCTTCAGCGCTGACAATATCTACTTGGATACTGGACATGGTAAGTTTCCCAAAACCTATTGCAGACTCTTGCCTTGTTCTTCGGCCTCTTCAATCGAACCAACCATATAAAACGCTTGTTCAGGTAAATGATCATATTCACCTGCGACTATAGCCTTGAACCCGCTCACAGTTTCCTTCAACGGAACATATTTGCCAGGTGTTCCTGTAAACGTTTCAGCAACAGCAAAGGGCTGTGAAAGGAAGCGTTGTATTTTTCTGGCCCTCTGAACTGTCAACTTGTCATCTTCTGACAATTCGTCCATACCCAATATGGCAATGATGTCTTGAAGCTCTTTATAACGTTGCAAGACTGCCTGCACTGAACGAGCTGTTTGATAATGTTCCTCACCAATAACATTCGGATCAAGCAAACGGCTTGTTGAATCCAGAGGATCAACTGCAGGATAAATCCCTAGTTCTGCAATCTGCCGAGATAAAACCAAGGTTGCGTCTAAGTGCGCAAAAGTGGTTGCTGGTGACGGATCAGTTAAGTCATCAGCTGGAACATATACTGCCTGAAAAGAAGTAATTGATCCTGTACTCGTGGAAGTAATTCGCTCTTGTAAAACACCCATCTCCTCTGCCAAAGTTGGTTGATAACCCACGGCAGAAGGCATACGACCAAGCAGCGCGGAAACTTCTGTTCCAGCTAACGTATACCGGTATATGTTATCTATAAACATAAGGACATCGCGACCCTCGTCCCGAAACCCTTCGGCAATGGTCAGTCCCGTAAGCGCTACCCTAAGACGGTTTCCAGGTGGCTCATTCATCTGGCCATAAACCAAAGAAACTTTGTCAAGAACCTTAGATTCTTTCATCTCATGATAAAAATCATTTCCCTCGCGCGTACGTTCACCAACACCTGCAAAAACGGAATATCCTCCATGTTCTTTTGCTATGTTGTTGATAAGCTCCATTAGCGTCACAGTTTTACCAACTCCAGCACCGCCAAATAAACCGATTTTGCCTCCCTTTGCGATTGGCATTATCAGATCGATAACCTTTACACCCGTTTCCAGCAACTCAGTCGTAGTTGCTTGATCTTCAAATGAGGGGGGATCCCGATGAATTGGCAGTCGAGTCTCTTCGCCAATCTCTCCCTCTTTGTCGATAGGCGTGCCCAACACATCCATAATGCGACCGAGGGTTTTCTCTCCAACCGGTACCGTAATTGGCTGTCCTGTATTATTAACCGGCAAGCCCCTCTTCAGCCCTTCACTTGACCCCATTGCAATTGTGCGAACAACACCATCGCCGAGTTGCTGCTGAACCTCAAGGGTGAGGCTCTGCTCATCTATCGTAAGAGCGTCGTATACCTTTGGTATAGCATTTCTAGGGAACTCAACATCTACAACCGCGCCGATGACCTGAACAATCGTACCCGTACTCATGTGTTCTTAACCTTCCTCTTTAAACGGCCGCTGCGCCGCCTACAATTTCTGAAATTTCCTGTGTTATTGCTGCCTGACGAGCCTTGTTATATGCAAGCTGCAGCTGATCAATAAACTTCCCTGCATTATCTGTTGCTGCCTTCATTGCAACCATCTTGGAAGCCATCTCACAGGCTATATTTTCAACTACTGCTCTGTATATTTGTGACTCCACATAGCGCTCAAGCACCTCCGTTAGCAAATCTGCTGCATCAGGCTCGTATATGTAATCCCAATGCTCTTGAAGCTCTTCCTTGCCTACTGGCTCCACTGGCAAGAGCGGAGTAATCGTTGGTTTCTGACTCATCGTATTAACAAATATGTTATGTGCCAAGAACAACCTGTCTATCTTCTCTGATTTATAAGCATCAGTCATCACAGTAATAGCGCCAATCAAATCTGCCATTTTTGGCACATCCCCTAAATGGGTAGCTACCGATACGATGTTCGTTTTAAGTCGGCGAAAAAAAGCGACGCCCTTTGCGCCAAGTATGCACAAATCCACTTCAACGCCCTTGCCCTGCCAATCTTGAATATCGTTCAAAAGTGTGCGGAAAAGATTAACGTTCAAAGAACCACACAACCCCCTATCGGAAGTAACAATAAGATAGCCCACTCGCTTTACATCACGTTCCTCAAGATAGGGATTATGAAAATCTGGGCTAGCCTGAGATAAATGACCAATTACCTGTCGTATACCATCAGCATAAGGCCTCGCTGCGATCATACGGTCTTGAGTTTTTCGCAGTTTAGACGCAGCCACCATCTCCATAGCACTGGTAATCTTTTGAGTGTTTTTTACGCTATTTATCTTAGTACGTATTTCTTTACCAACTGCCATTTATCTTAGCCCTGCTTAAAAATTACGATTTATATCTATATGTCAGTAAGCCCCTGAAGCCTTGAATTCATCAAGCAAGGTCGCGAGCTGCGTTTGGATTTCTTCATTAAAATCACCAGTATTGTTAATTTTCTCCACGAGATCAGATGCGTTGGCTTGTGCGTGCGCATGCAAAGCCGTTTCAAATGCGACAACATTCTCTACATCTATATCGTCAAGATAGCCCTCATTTACTGCGTAAAGCGAAATAGCCATTTCACCAACCGATAGTGGTGAAAATTGGGGCTGTTTCATCAATTCAGTAACCCTTTGACCGCGCTCAAGCTGCCGGCGTGTAGCCTCATCTAGATCCGAGGCAAATTGAGAAAAAGCTGCTAGTTCACGATACTGCGCAAGGGCAAGACGTATACCACCACCAAGCTTTTTTATTGCCTGGGTCTGGGCAGCTCCACCAACTCGTGAGACGGACAACCCTGCGTTTATAGCAGGCCTAATACCGGCATTGAACAAATCAGTTTCCAAGAATATCTGTCCATCCGTAATTGATATGACATTTGTGGGCACAAAGGCAGAAACGTCGCCTGCCTGCGTCTCGATAATTGGCAAAGCAGTAAGCGAACCAGTTTGGCCCTTTACTTTCCCATTTGTATGCTCTTCCACATAACTTGCCGTCACTCGCGCTGCTCGCTCAAGGAGCCTTGAGTGCAAGTAAAAAACGTCTCCCGGATACGCTTCTCGGCCAGGGGGTCGCCTCAGAAGCAAGGAAACCTGTCGATACGCCCAAGCCTGTTTTGTAAGGTCGTCATAAATAATCAAGGCATCCTGACCATGATCACGGAAATATTCGCCCATCGCACAACCTGCATATGGCGCTATATATTGCATGGCAGCTGACTCAGAGGCTGAAGCTGAAACAATAATTGTATGCTCCATCGCACCCTCTTCTTCCAGGCGCCGAATAACATTAGAAACTGTTGAGTTTTTCTGGCCAATAGCAACGTAAATACATTTAATGCCGCTGCCCCTTTGATTGATAATTGCATCAATTGCGACAGCACTTTTTCCTGTTTGTCTGTCACCAATAATCAACTCACGCTGGCCACGACCGATAGGAACCATTGAGTCGATCGACTTCAATCCGGTCTGAACAGGTTGATCCACAGACTGCCTGTCAATCACACCAGGGGCTACTTTTTCTATGGGCGAGGATATGTCGGACTCTATAGGGCCTTTACCGTCTATTGGATTGCCTAACGAATCGACAACCCGACCCAGCAGCCCCTCACCAACTGGAACCTCCAAAATCCTTCCTGTTGTCTTGACGCTATCACCCTCTGAAATATGCTTGTATTCACCAAGCACTACTGCGCCAACTGAATCCTGCTCAAGGTTCAAGGCAAGCCCGAGGCTTCCTCCTGGAAACTCGATCATCTCACCATACTGAACATCTGCTAAGCCATGTATACGAACGATACCGTCAGTTAATGCTATAACTGTACCAACGTCACGAGCTTCAGCAGTGGCATTGAATTTTTCAATGCGCTGCTTAATTAGATCACTTATTTCTGATGCTTTGAGTGCCATCTAAATTCCCCTTACGAAGCGAGTGTTTCCGAGAGCTCGCTTAGCCGACTTTTCACAGACCCATCTATGACCCGACCTTCAGCGTGAATAACCGCACCACCGATGAGTTCCGGATCCTCTTTTAGTTCAAGTTCAACCGCCCTTCCCAACTTTTTCTCCAAACTGCTTTTTATCTTTTCCACTACTGAATCATTCACACCTGTAGCGGTCACAAGCTGAACCTTAACCGTGTTCTCCGCCCAAGCCTTTAGCTCTTCAAACTGCAAAGCAATTTCTTTCGCAGCCATGAATCGCTCATTCTCGGCTAACAACCGGAGAAAATTTTCACCGCGCCTCGATGTAAACATTTCAGACTCGCCCATATCAGCACAGATCTCCTGTAAAAAGCGCACGCGCTCTTCATTAGTAAGATCTATTCTCGATATAAAATCCTTGGCACTTGCATCGTTCATTATTTCTGCAAGCGTTGACAGAGTTTTTGACCAAGCTGCTAGCTCTTTATCAGCGTTTGCGAGCTCAAATATAGCTTTCGCATAAGGTCTTGCAAGTGTACCTGTATCAGCCATTTTAACCCTACAAATCTGCAGCCAGCTGATCTAGAAGATCCCGGTGGGCTGCTTCATCAATTTCGCGGGAAAGAACTTTTTCTGCGCCAGCTACTGCCAGAACCGCAACTTGTTGACGCAACTCATCACGGGCACGATTTATTTCCACCTCAAGTTCAGATTGCGCACTGTCAAGCCGTTTACGTTTCTCGGCTTCTCCTTCTGATCTAGCTGTATCTACAATTTCATTAGCACGTGAATTTGCCTTACCAAGAATATCGCGAGCCTGATCGCGCGCTTCTTCAACAATCTTTCCAGCTTCCACTCCAGCCTGCTCAAGGTCTTTTTGGCCCTTTTCAGCTGCAGCAAGTCCATCTGCTATGGTCTGCTCACGTTCTTCCATTGCTCCTCTGATCAATGGCCAAACAAACGACATCGTAAACCAGACCAAAAGCCCAAAGACCAACATCTGTGCGAATAACGTGACGTTAATGCTCACAATCTATCTCCAGAATATAGGCTGTTTAACCTAGTGGGCCTAAAAACGGGTTTGCGAAGGTAAAAAACAATGCCACGCCTACACCGATCATGGTGACTGCGTCTAACAATCCCGCCACAATAAACATTTTAATTTGCAACATAGGTACGAGCTCCGGTTGTCTAGCTGCACCCTCCAAGAATCGGCCGCCTAATAAGCCAAACCCAATGGCGGTCCCCAATGCCCCCATCCCTATAAGAAGGGCTACCGCAATGGCAGTCCCCGCTTGCACTAAAGCTATAGATTCCATATTTCCTCCTAAGTCCATAAAGGTCATCAGACCTTTTAGAATTCCGCGTTAATGTTCCTCATGAGCCATGCTCAGATAGACAATAGTCAACATCATGAAAATAAATGCCTGCAAAGTAATTATTAGGATGTGAAAAATTGCCCAAGCCAACCCAAGAATAACCTGAATAATAAATGCTGTAATTGTTCCTACAGAAGACAGATTCTCTCCTAAAGAGTTAACTCCAGCTGATAAAGTGAATAAGGCGATCAAAATAAAAATTAGTTCGCCCGCATAAAGATTGCCGAATAGCCGCAGAGCCAATGAGACAGGCTTAGCAAACTCCTCCACAAGCTTCAAAAGAAAATTAAAAGGAATCATCCATTTGCCAAATGGGTGCAATAAAAGCTCCTTGGCAAAACCACTCGCTCCCTTAATCTTGATGCTATAAAAAATCATCAGAAGAAAAACGGTTATGGACATTCCAAAAGTAATATTCAGGTCTGTAGTTGGAACTACTTTCATATATTCGATGCCCACCATAAGCCCCAGCGCTGGAAGTAGATCAACTGGCACAAGGTCCATAAAATTCATCAAAAAGATCCAGCAAAAAATCGTCAATGCCAATGGTGCGATCAGCTTACTGGAACCATGAAAACTATCCTTAACTTGAGTGTCTACAAACTCGACTATGAGCTCCACAAAATTCTGCCACCCACCAGGCAATCCAGCGGTGGCTTTTCTTGCGGCAGCGAAAAAACTCCCAACAAAAATAATGCCCAGAATCACCGAGTAAAAAATGCTGTCCCAATGTAAATTCCAAAACGGATTAGCTAGCTCCGTATGAAGCGCATGTTCTGTATCTAAATTAGTCAGATGATGAACTATGTAATCGGTCGCAGAAGCAGGACCTTCGTGTGTATCTTCCATAGTTAGCTTTTAATCATAGAAGTCATATCGGCGATCTTAAGAGCGCCACCCAATATACGAGCAGAGTTGCCGCAAAGCACCCCAACATCGAACCAAATGAAACATCAATACTTCTCAAAACCAATCCAAAAAGAACCACAGTCAACGCAAGCTTGAGGAATTCACCCCGATAAAATCTTTTAAGAATTACCTCCGACTCTACATCCGCGTCTAACCGAAAGATACTAAAAACCATATAAAAACTAGCTAGCGTTCCAATTCCACCGCCTAACAATGCGGACGTGCCGATCAGAGCCCCGCCCAGCATAAAACCCACTACCGAAATCAACAGCGTAATTCCCAACTGGCCACTAACAATACCCAGCGCGATCCTTCGTGCCCTCATGTGAAGGTCTTTACGATCGATCTGCTTTTCAAGCCCGCTCACAAGACTTTCACCCAATGTCAAAGGACAAAGAAAAAGCCACATCGGTGGCGTTGTTTGCTTAGGGTCTTAAAACTGCCTGATAACCGGCGCATTCTAGTTTCTTGTCACTGCCTGATCAAGAAGATCGTGTGAGATGACCGACTATCCCTTCTAGTTCCTCAAGGCTATGATAACGAATAGTTAAGCGGCCACCTGATGTACCATGTTGTATCTGCACGCTAGCCCCGAGTTTTTCTCCTATATCTCTTTCTAATCTCTCTACATTTGGATCTTTTTCAGACCCCATGTTTTCTAAATTTTTTTCGCTGCCTGCCTTCTGATAACGTTTAACAGCGCGCTCAGTCTGTCTAACGCTCCATTCCTCGCGCACTATTCGCTGAGCTAATTGTATCTGGCCGTCTGACGAAGCAAGTCCTAAAAGGGCGCGCGCATGGCCCATACCCAAATCCCCCTGCGCCAATATCTCCTTTACTGGTGCTGGAAGCTCAAGCAACCGCAACAAATTACTTACCGATACGCGAGACCTTCCAACTGTATTTGCTGCCTCACTATGAGTCATATCGAATTCATCCACCAAACGCCGAAGCGCTAGCGCCTCCTCTAAAGGATTAAGATCCTCGCGCTGTATATTTTCAATGAGGGCAATAGCAACCGCTTCATGATCTGACAGACGTCGAACCATTGCAGGTACGGTATGAAGACCAGCTAGCTGAGCTGCCCGCCAACGCCTTTCACCAGCTATGATTTCGTAACGTTGCTCTTCGCCTTGTGAGTTTTCCACCTCTAGTGGCCGAATGACAATAGGCTGAAGTAAACCTCGTGCTTCTATTGTTTCAGCAAGGTCAGCTAAAGATTCCTCCTTCATATCATTCCGAGGCTGGTAACGACCACGTTCTAATAAATCAATAGGAACCTCGCGCAGTCCGTCTTGAGGAGCAAGCGCATTAGGTGTTGTTTCGGTGCTTAATAATGCCTCCAAGCCACGCCCGAGGCTTCTCCGCTTAACCATCGTGTCCTAGTCGTTATCCAATAAGAAGGGGCATGTAATTGTAGCGCATGCGGACCACGGCACGCTTATTAAGGTAAAAAACAAATTAAGGATCTCGTTGGTTAACTTCACCTGCCAAAGCAAGGTAGGCCAATGCACCGCGAGAATATTTATCATGAAACATAGCAGGCATGCCGAAACTAGGTGCTTCAGCTAACCTGACATTTCGTGGAATCACTGTGCGAAATACTATCTCCCCAAAATGTTTCATTAGCTGAGCAGAAACTTCATTAGCTAAATTATTTCGTGGATCAAACATCGTGCGCAATATTCCATAAAGTTGAAGAGCTGGATTAGCTTTCAACCGGACCTGTTCCACTGTTTCAAGCAAAGCTGTCAATCCCTCTAGCGCGTAATACTCACACTGCATGGGTATTAATACCCCATCTGAAGCTACCAAGGCATTTACAGTAAGTATATTGAGTGCGGGGGGACAATCTACTAACACATAATCATATTTGTTAAGGATAGGCTTTAGTGCATTTCGAAGCCGATATTCACGCTCACCCTGTGCTAGAAGTTCTACTTCAGCAAGGGTTAAAGCCTGGTTGCCTGGAAGAACATCAAAGCCTCCCATAGGGGCAGGCAAAATAACTGCATCTGCCTCAAGGTCCTCCAACAGCACATCGCTAAAGCTTTTGGTTAGGTTTGATTTGTCAATTCCGCAACCCATAGTGCCGTTTCCTTGGGGATCCATGTCAATCATCAAGACACGGCGCTTTGTTGCCGCCAGGGAAGCCGCAAGATTAACGCAGGTGGTCGTTTTTCCGACTCCTCCTTTTTGGTTGGCTATCGCAATTTTTTTAGTCATAAAATGTTGAATCAGAAAGTTTTTTTACCACTATCAAGCTACCATTAAAGAGCTCTGTAATTGAGCCTGAGGCTCGCTGTGCAAAATAACCGCCTTCAAGCGTTGCAGAGTCTCCCTCAAAGCTCTCTCCTGTTAGCGCCAGCAAAACGGTCTCTGGCCTAAAAAGATTCTTAGTAAGCTTTAGCAAATCTTTGAGTGGCGCCACTGCCCGAGCACACACTGTCTCAAAGGGCAATTCAGGTGACAACTCTTCTACACGAACATGCTCTACAAGTATATTTTTCAAGCCAAGCTTCCCGCTAACATGTCGTAAAAAACTAGCCCTCTTAGCTCGACTCTCTATTAGCGTGAACTGTCTTTGAGGCTCAGTGATTGCTAATGGTATGCCAGGAATGCCCGCGCCACTTCCAACATCTGCTATTCGATTGCCTTGTAGAAAACTACTCAAGGCAAGACTTTCTACAAGGTGCCGTTCAATCATATCGTGGGGCTTAGTCACAGCTGTCAGGTTATGGACCTCATTCCACTTTATCAGCAGACTTAGAAACTCAGTTAAAGAATCTATCATTTGCGCATTATTTACAAACCCCACATCGTTTAACTGTTTTACAATCTGTTCGCGCATGATTGTGAGTATAGGATGATATGGGTTGTTAGGAACAAGAGTTGTAATCAGATAGAAACTTCTGTATTCGCTCTAGCATCTGGATTCAGACAGCGCTAACCTCCCATACAAGGCAAAACACTCTACTGAAGAGGTTTGGATGAGCAACATAAAGTCTGATACTAGTGAGGCCCTAACGCGCACAGGCAGCATTCAACTCCTATGGCTAGGACTAGCAGCTACCGTAGGCATTGCTATATTGATGGCGTTGTTATCATGGGCATCGGCTTTAACAGGAAGCAGCACAGCCACACTTGACGCCATCGATGAGGATTCTGAAACAGTCACTTTGTTACTCCGAACAGAGCCACCACAATTAGATAGTACACGAGCAACTGATTCAGTAAGCATTAGCCTTCTTGGTCATGTGATGGAAGGCCTATTGCGGTTTGATGAAAACAATCAGCTGGCTCCTGGGGTTGCTGAACGTTGGGAAATTCGTGAAGACGGGGCAACATTCTGGTTGCGACCGGATGCTCGCTGGAACGATGGAATACCAGTAACTGCGCATGACTTTGTTTTCGCCTGGCGCACTGCTCTCGCACCAGAAAATGCTTCCGAGTACGCTTTTATACTCTACCCTGTTAAAAATGGGGAATTGATTAACTCTGGTGCTCTTCCAATAGAAGCGTTAGGAGTGCATGCTGTCAGCGATAGGATTCTAGAAGTTGAATTCGAACAACCCCTTGCTTATTTTGAAGAACTGGTAGCCTTTTCAACATACAACCCCATACGAGAAGATTTCTACCGAAGCCGAGAAGGACGATACGGAGCAGACGTGGAAGATCTTCTATACAACGGCCCCTTCCAAATGACCGTGTGGGTACACGGTGCACACGTACGCCTAGAGAAAAATCAGAATTACTGGGGGCGCGATCGTATAAGGCTTAATGTTATAGACATGCCTTACTTCACAACTGACGCAACTTCTGCTTTGAATCTTTTCAAGGACGGCAAAGTTGCTGTTGTGGATTATCTTGGCGCAGAGCAGTTGGACGAAGTCCTTCAACAACGTTGGCAATTGCAACGCTTCGGTGATGGCAGCGTTTGGTTTCTAGCTTTCAACTTTGCGCCTGATCGTGTGACGGCTAATTTGCACTTGCGTAAGGCTCTACAATTAGTAACTGACCCAGGGGAACTGGTTAACAGAATTATAAAGCTTCCGGGAAACCTGCCAGGTGAATCCCTATTTCCTGTTTGGCTTCAGGGCGTAGATACTTTTTTCCGCCAAGAACACCCCGTCCAACAAATAACGCTCGATGCTGATGCCGCAAGAGAACATTTGCGTATTGCAATGGAGGAACTTGGCATTGAAAGTCCGCCTTCTATCTCTCTTTTAGTTGACGACACACCAGGTGCTGCGAAGCAAGCTGAGTATTTCCAGAACCTATACAGAACAGAACTAGGAATAGATATAAGAATAGATCGTCAGATTTTTAAACAACGACTAGCGAAAATGCAAAGTCAAGATTTTGATCTTGCCGTTTACGGCTGGGGCCCAGATTTTGCTGATCCACTAACATTTGGCGAGCTCTTTGCATCCTGGAATCCAAACAACAATGGTCGGTTTATTAATGAAGAATATGACGAGTCAGTGCGTTTGGCACAGTCATCGCTTGACCCCAAAACACGGATGGAAGCTTTTGCGCGACAACAAGAAATTCTTATAGAACAAGTGGCATTAATTCCAAACTACGAACGAGGCCGAGTGTACATAACAGATAGAAGGCTCAAAGGCGTAGTTAGAAGAGCTGTTGGACCAGACCCTGATTACACGAATGCTTACATAACACCAAGCCCTTAGTCTGCAAAGCTTATGTACAGGTACACCCTGAAAAGATTATTGCAAGGTCTAATAACGATCTGGTTTATCGCAACAGCAACATTTATAGCAATGCACTCCGTGCCAGGAGACCCTCTAATAAATGAACGGGGTGTTAATGAGGAAATACGAAGAAACCTAGAAGAACGTTATGGGCTGGATAGGCCTATCACCGAACAATACATCATATACATGGGTAACATGATTAGGGGCGATTTCGGCATATCTTTTACTCAGCAAAACCGAAGCGTCAACGATATTATTCGCGAACATTTTCCAGTATCAGCCACGCTGGGAATTCTGGCTATTGTATTTGCTGGACTTGGTGGGGTCTTATGGGGAGCCCTTACTGCCTTATATAGAAATCGCCTACCAGACATTATCGTTATGTTCTTAGTAATCCTCGGCATATCTGTACCTAGTTTTGTCATAGCAGCACTAGGTCAGCTTGCTTTAGTAGGATTAAATGGCTTGGCTGGTTTTTCAATTTTACCAGTTGCTGGTTGGGGTACAGTATTGCATATGCTAGTGCCTTCACTGGTACTAGGCTTGAGCACTATGGCTTTTCTCACCCGGCTTATGCGTTCATCAATGCTTGAAATTATCAGCGCTGACTTTGTGCGAACCGCTTACTCTAAAGGACTACCTCCAACTCGTGTTTTCATGAAACACCAGTTACGGAATGCGATTCTGCCTGTAATAACAGTTCTTGGGCCAGCTATTGCTGCTATAACTACTGGTGGGTTTGTTGTTGAGCTAGTGTTCGCAATTCCAGGACTTGGTCGATTTTTTGTACAAGCTGTTCAGCAGCTTGATTACACCGTCATCATGGGTACGACCGTTTTCTATGGTGCTTTCCTTGTATTCATGGTTATTGCTGTCGATCTTATATATGGGTTAGTTGATCCTCGAGTACGCCTAGAATAATTATGAGCAATCTAAGCCTGACAACAGCTGATTTCGAACCGATCAAACTTCAGCGAGAAACACAAACTATATCTAGACCATCACTCTCTTATTGGCGAGACGCTTGGGTCCGACTTAAAACAAACAAAAGGGCTTTGATTTCACTTTTTATAATAGTTGGTTTGCTTGTGTTTACCATAGCTGGTCCGTGGATTTGGACGATTGACCCCTCAGCACAAGACCTTGACCAGTTAAGCACGCCTCCTGGAGCCAATCGTGTGGCAAAAATAGTTGCGCCTTATCACCCATGGGCTGGAGTGACTACTGAGCCAGCTCCAATATCAACTCAACCCACTTGGGCGACACAAGAAGTGCGCCTTGCGGAACCAGCAACTACACAAGCAGTGCGGCTAGAGTGGGATCCCGTTCCTGCTGCAACTGGGTATCGTGTTTATCGGAATATTTATGACCCAGAACCAGATGGTGCTTTAGGGCTACCAATAGGAGAAATTTACGATGCTAGAAGGGTGAGCTATGAAGACTTACTGGACTTAAGCCCGACAAGATTTTGGTACTCCATAGTCGCTACTGATGATCTTGGAAGAGAGGTTGCTGAGTACACAACTCTAGTTGTAGATGTCGTAAGAGTTATAACTATTGATCAAGCCGTAGTTGCTGGGCTCGAAGGTCCCAATGGGCCTCTCGAACTAGGAGATGAGGTTCTAATCAAGTTCCATCCTTTGGGAACAGACTATTTAGGCAGAGACATGCTAGCAAGGCTTATGTATGGGGCACGTGTCTCTCTGTTTATAGGAATTATTGCGCCTCTATTCTTTGTTTTGATTGGCATCCTATACGGGAGTGCGGCTGGTTTCATTGGCGGAAAAACTGATCAAATATTAATGCGATTTGCAGATTTTGTCGTTGCTTTACCGTTTCTCTTATTCATGATTCTTTTCAAAATTGCATTTGGAATAGGCCCTGGAGAAAGCGGTATTTTCCCTATGTTGGTTGCGTTAGTGGTCCTCAGTTGGCCCGCTACAGCTCGTCTTGTACGTGGACAAATACTCCAGATACGCGAGGAAGCTTATATTGGCGCATCTCAATTGCTTGGCGCTAAAACTTATTACCTAATATTACGGCATATGATACCAAATACACTTGGCGTCATATTAGTAACGCTGACTTTTGCAGTTCCCACAGTAATTTTTGTGGAAGCATTTCTTTCATTTATTGGTATGGGCGTGGCCCCGCCAACACCATCATGGGGCAGCATGTGTAACGAGGGTATCCAAACAATGCTAAACCACCCCCACGAGCTTATATTCCCGGCATTATTTATCAGCATTACCGTGCTTGCTTTTAATTTACTAGGAGATGGTTTGCGTGATGCTCTTGATGCCCGCATGAGGTCGAGAGAATGACAACGCCAACTCCTCATGATGCTCCACATTTACTCGAGATAAAAGACTTGCATGTGGAGTTTGATACATACGGAGGCATCGTAAAAGCTGTTCGGGGCGTGAGTTTAAATGTACAGGCCGGGGAGACGCTAGCTATTGTTGGTGAATCAGGTTGTGGAAAATCCGTGTCCGTTCACAGCATCATGGGATTAATCCCCATGCCGCCTGGCCGAATAACAAAAGGGGCTGCTTTACTTAATGGAGTCGATATCCTCGGGAAGAAAACAATTGAAGGAGAAGATATTCGGGGATCCAAAGTAGGGATGATCTTTCAAGACCCAATGACATCATTAAACCCAACTATGACCATAGGAGACCAGATTGCCGAAACTCTTCAGGTACACAGAGGCTTTAGTCATGCAAAAGCCTTCTCCAGAGCAACAGAATTGCTTGATCTTGTAAAAATTCCTGATTCAGGACAAAGAGCAAAACAGTATCCTTTTGAATTTTCTGGGGGCATGTTGCAGCGCGCAATGATCGCAATGGCAATTGCTTGTGGTCCATCGCTTCTTATCGCCGATGAACCTACTACTGCCCTTGACGTTACAATCCAAGCCCAAATCCTTGACATGATGACTGAGCTTCAACAAGAGACCGGTATGTCGATTATTTTAATAACTCACGATTTGGGTGTTGTCGCACGGATGGCTGATAACGTCATTGTAATGTATGCAGGAGAAATTGTTGAAACCGGTAGTGTTGAAGATGTCTATTATCGATCTTCTCACCCATATACGTTGGGGTTAAAAGCTGCTATGCCCAGAAATGTTGGAGACCTTAAACGCAGTCTTAAACCTATCGACGGTAGCCCGCCCGATCTTTTTGACCCACCCACTGGCTGTGGTTATTTTGCCCGATGTCCCCATGCAATGAGATTGTGTCAAAAAAACAGGCCCGAAAACTTTTCAATTTCTTTTGGACACTACGCCAAATGCTGGCTCCATCACCCAAAAGCTAGTGTTGCAACCGATCAAGTCTTCGTAAAAGAAGAGAGAGTATGAGCGCGCTCATTGAAGCCAGATCATTGACTAAACATTTCCAAATTGGAAGGAACAAGACTGTTCATGCAGTAGACGAGGTTTCATTACACGTAAACCAAAAGGAAATCTTGGGCTTAGTAGGTGAAAGTGGTTCAGGCAAATCAACTTTTGGAAAAACACTTGTTGGGCTTTACGAAAAGACGTCGGGGCAAGTGCTTTATAAGGGTAAAACTCTGCCGCGCAAATACAAACCAGCAGATTTCCAACGATACGCAACTTCTATGCAAATGATTTTTCAAGACCCCTATTCTTCTTTGAATCCTCGCATGACTGTTGGCGAGATAGTTGGTGAAGGACTAAAGCTTCATAGTCAGTTGGGCCCCAAACAAATCAATGACATGGTTTCTGAATGGCTTATAAGAGTAGGTCTTTCGCCAGAACACATGTCCCGTTATCCACATGAGTTCTCAGGCGGACAACGGCAACGAATTGGCGTAGCCCGTGCATTGATTATGGAACCAGAATTTGTTGTGTGTGATGAGCCTATATCGGCACTAGATGTTTCGGTTCAAGCGCAGGTAATAAATTTATTAGATGAACTAAAGTCCTCTCTCGGACTGACATTGTTATTTATTGCTCACGATCTTTCTATGGTTCGTTACGTCTCTGATCGGATGGCCGTTATGTATCTGGGTACGATTGTTGAAATTGGCAGCTCAGATGAAGTGTTCTTTAATCCAAAGCATCCTTATACAAACCTATTAATTGCCTCTAACCCAGAGCCAGATCCAGATAGTGAACGTAAACGCCCCTCTACAACGATCACGGGAGAAATACCTTCTGCAGTAAATGTTAAACCAGGCTGTCGTTTTGCTGATCGTTGCCCAAAAGTTATGGAAATATGTAAGGATAAAATACCTACACTAAAACCAATCGAAGATGAAAACAAACAGCGGCTTGTTGCTTGTCATCTTCATGATTGAGAATTAAGCGATACGTTTAAAGTTATTTTTCTTAAGATAAACCAACAATAACGAAATTGCCGCGGGAGTCATCCCTGCTATACGACTTGCTTGGCCTAAACTCTTTGGCCTGATCTGCTCCAATTTTTCTCGTGCTTCATTAGATAAACCTTTTACCTCAGAGTAATTTATCTCTAATGGCAACATCATTGTGTCAAATTTACGCTGCCTTTTAATTTCTTGCTTCTGTCGCTTGATATAACCCGTGTAACGGGCCTCTATTTCTATTTGCCGGCCAACCTGTTCAACCTGCTCTTGATCAAGGCCTAAGTGATTGTCCATATAACCTACACGACTCAACCCCACTAGCTGTTTATAAGAAACGTTGGAGCGCCTCAACAGGTCATGTGCTTTTGTATCTCGACTTAAGGTTCCGATTGGGGATTCCTTAGGAACGTCTATAGGCCTAACCAAAATACTGCTGAGCCGACACTTTTCTGCACTTAGGAGCTTTGCTTTTGCCTGAAAAGAATTCCAGCGAATGTCTCCCACTACGCCAAGCTCACGACCCTTTGGCGTAAGCCTCAAATCAGCATTATCTTCTCGTAATGAAAGCCGATATTCCGCCCTTGACGTAAACATACGGTATGGCTCTAACGTTCCGCGTGTAACCAGATCATCAATTAAGACGCCAATGTATGATTCATCTCTCCCTGTTATCCACGCTGTCTCTCCATGAATAGTGCGGCCTGCATTAATTCCAGCAACGATGCCCTGGGCAGCAGCTTCTTCGTAACCTGTAGTGCCATTTATCTGTCCCGCGAAATAAAGACCCTTAATTTCTTTGGTTTCCAAGCTTGGCTGGAGATCACGCGGATCAAAAAAATCATATTCAATTGCATAGCCAGGTCGAGTTATATGTGCTTTTTCGAAACCTTTTATAGACTGGACAAAAGATTGTTGAATATCAAAAGGCAAGCTTGTGGAAATTCCATTGGGATAAATCTCTTTTGTGTCGAGACCCTCTGGTTCAACAAAAATTTGGTGGGATGTTCTTTCTGAAAAACGAACGACTTTATCTTCTATTGATGGACAGTAACGTGGTCCTACGCCCTCAATTACTCCACTAAAAAGAGGTGATCTAGCTAATCCAGCGCGGATTATTTCATGGGTTACTTCATTTGTATGTGCTATATGACATGGAACTTGTCGTGGGTGTTCTGATCGACGACCAATAAAAGAAAATACTGGGGTCTCCTCGTCTCCCGGCTGAGGTTGCAATTGGGTGTAGTCAATACTAGCGCCATCTATTCTTGGTGGAGTTCCTGTTTTAAGGCGACTAACTCGAAGCCCAAGAGCGCGAAGCTGCTCAGCTAATTTTATGGCAGCTTGGTCCCCAGCACGTCCCGCTGAATAGTTCGTGTCCCCGACATGAATTTTACCAGCTAGAAATGTGCCTACTGTTAATACTACTGTGGGAGCCGTTATACGAAGGCCCATCTGACTGACAACACCTTCAACCCGGTCTCCATTCAGAATGAGATCGTCGACTCCTTGTTGTAATAAACTTAGCTTGGGCTGAGTTTCTAGCTGATGTCGGATTGCTAGTTTGTAAAGAACACGATCAGCCTGTACGCGTGTTGCACGTACTGCTGGTCCTTTGCTCGCGTTTAAAATTCTGAAATGAATCCCGGCCCGATCTATTGCTCGGCCCATAGCTCCATCCAGCGCATCCACCTCTTTTGCTAGGTGGCCTTTGCCGATGCCGCCAATTGCTGGATTGCAACTCATTTGCCCTAGGGTTTCTAGGTTCTGAGTCAATAGAAGTGTTTCAGCGCCCATTCTAGAAGCTGCCAAGGCTGCTTCTGTGCCAGCATGGCCTCCTCCTACAACAATGCAATCAAATTTTTTTGGGTAATCCATAGGTTTTCATCTTGATTAAGTGTGATTCTAGGCTGAGAAAGCCTAAGCTACCAGAGATTGTTATTTTGTCAGGAAATTTTCATGCCTGTACCAGCTTTAAGTTTTAACATCGCTCTAAACGATAAACAAAGGCTGGCGGCAAATTAAACAAAGTAAAATTTAGAAATGTTGCCTTAAGATTTAGAGAATGAAGGATACTTTGCTCTACAGGACACTTCCCGCCGTATGTAAATTGATGAAAGCACCCGCTTGGTTTAAGCATTTTAAAAGCCTGCGAAAGCAGGCTTTCTTTTTGATCAGCATTAAACAACATAAGTGGCAGTCCACTAACGATAAAGTCCACGGAACCAAATACATGGGAAGCTTCTTTTTCTAAATCAAGAGCATTTGATCGAAGAACTGTAACATCAGAAAAGCGTTCCTTTAGAAGTTTTGCAAAATCAGGGTTTTGCTCTAATAAAATTAGGTTCTTCGGGGCAACACCAGCATGCAAAATTGCTTTCGTGACAACGCCTGTACCAGCGCCAAGTTCAATCACAAATGAATCTTGATCAATACCTTTTGTGATTTTCCTCGCCAAAAAAACGCTGCTTGGTGCAACTGCCCCAATAGAAAATGGCTCTTTCAGAGCATTGCCCCAAAATTGTCTTATTCTAACTAGCGAACTTGTTCCTATAGGTTTTTTCATCAGCATCAAGCCATTCTTACCAACATGATTCCGCTAAAGACCAATATCACTGCTGCCCAACGCACACGCTCCTTTAATAACAATGCACCAAGCATGGACACAAAGACGACACTAGACTCCCTAACAGCTGCAACCAAACCCATGGGTGCAATACTCATAGCCCAAATAACAACCGCAAATGCTATGGCTGATAAAACGCCTGCTAAAAAGCCCCTTAGCAATAAGGGGCGCACCAATCTAAAACAATTCCTTTTATGTACTACAGCCGTAACTATGAACAGTGGAATAGCTGTACCTATCAATAAGCAAGCTGTGTATGCACTTGGGGAACCACTAACTCGACCGCCAAGGCCATCTAAAAAAGTGTAGATTCCTATAAGACAACCTGTTATCAAACTAATCGTTAGGCCCTTGTATCCGTTTGATCTAGAAGGCAGTCCTAACCAAATCACGCCTAAAACAATCAGAGAAACCGCAAATAGCCCAAAAATCCCAAGGGGCTCCTCTAATAAAATCCCGGACAATATTGCCACGACTAATGGCGCTACACCACGTGCTATTGGATAAGTAGTACTTAGGTCTGCAAACTCATATGCCCTGATAAGCATCAATGAATAACTTATATGAATAATTATGGATGCTAGTAAAAAAGGCCATGCTTCCGTTGATGGAAAACCAACAAATGGTAGTGACAACAACCCGACTAATAACCAGCCTATAGCAAGAGTTGCCAAGGCAATTAATCGATCGCCAGATACTTTTAACCAAGCATTCCATGAAGCGTGTGTAATTGCTGCAAGCAGAACAAGTAAGAGAACTGAGGTGCTCAATTATTTTCTCTAAGCATTGCACTAGATTTAAAACTGGGCGCGCCCAATCAAAAGAGCCTCAATCTTCATATATAAAAATATCCTGAGATTTAATGGCCGCCATCTTCAATGCTATTTAGATATTGCCTATATCTTTCTTCGCTAATGTTTAAAAAAGTATCCCAGGGCCGCGGATCAGTAGCATCCCAATATAATGGATCTCCAGGAAGCCTTTCGTTTAATATGCCTCTTTCATCCATGTAGACCTTGCTAGCAGGACCATTGGTGTCTGTGCATGTGTTATAGAGAGGCCTGAGCTCTGGCCTGGTATCAACATAAAGCTCATAAACAAGTTTTGAATGAAAGGGCTTTTCATGGACCTGTGGGTCATAGAAAGTAATTTCTCCCTGGAGCGTATCCCCAATACGACGATAACGCTCGACGGTTTCAAGTTGATCTGTAAACTCAGTAAGCCCTCCTTTCCATCCTCGAATCTGGTTGGTATAGACAACAAGAGAGTCGCCATCCCAAAAACCAATTGACTCGCCATGCCATTTTGGATACTGAAATTCCTCTGAAGTATGGCCTGTATTATCTGTATATATCCATCGTATGTAATTTCTATTGTTGCCTGCGCCAAGAAACCACGCTCTATCTGGCGTAATAATGAATTCCTCTGCATCCCTCACAGAGGTTGTAAAGCCTCCAGGAAAACAAAAGGCATTAGCCCCCCAAGAACGTTTGTCAGCTAAAGATTTCATGTCTTGAACAAAGTACTCCTGATACTCAGGTGTTAAAAACTTGACAACCTCGCTAGCCGGATTTGAACCTCCGTACATCCGGTCAGCTCCTCCAGTAAAACGACCTTGCCAATCTGGCAAAGTTTCCCAAGTATGTTGTGTTCCTCCGTCTGCTTCTTCCAACCACGACTCATAGTGTGCTGAAGCACTTTGATATGGATAAGGGCTAGCCAATTCGGCTGCCCCCAGTTGGGCCGTTCCTTCCAAGCCATAAGCACTAGCGGTGTCCATTTCTCTCATTTCATCAGCGCTGTTATTTCGGAAATAAGCTGGATCCGTCCAGAGGTCACGGTCCTCTCGAAAGTCTTTGGTCGTAAAAATATCCTGTGCGCTAACAGAAGCACCAAGCAAAAAAACAAAAATTGAAAAAATTTTACGCATAACCCAAGTCCAAAATGAATCAAAGACGTTACCTTAAAAAATCTTTAGCAACGATCTTAATTCCATAAGAAAACTTTTTTCAATCGTAAATATTCCCATCGGCAGTCACGATGGTCGTGTAATTGCCCCCAGGGCGGCCATCATTTAACGGATGCATATTGACTGTTACGGTATCCCCTGATTGAAACGTTTTTATGCTGACGCCATTTTGAATCATTCGGGGAATAGGCGCCATCTCGATCCAATAATTTATTATATTGCCGCTTTCATCCTCGACATCAACGTATAAAAAACAATGTGGATTACGAAACAAAAAAGACGTTACAGTTCCTGTGATCGTAACTTCCTTTTCAAGATCAAACATTGAATGCGAATGATGTGCTTTTGCCGAGGACAAAAACAATAACGAAAAAAAACTCATTAAAAATATAAGAGGGTGAGCTTTTCTAATCATATGCCTTTACCTAATTTTTTAATGAATCTAATCACAGAATACCTATTTTATTTTCCTATACAAAAACCAGAAAAAATTTCACCAAGAAGATCATCGCTACTGACCTCACCTGTTAGCTCGCTTAATGCAGACTGAGCAGTGCGCAAATCCTCTGCTGCTAACTCTAAGGCCCTATTTGACAAAAGTTCTTTTGATGCACTAGTAATGTTTTCATGTGCTCGTTGTAACGCGTTAATGTGTCGAGAGCGTGCGCTAAAGGTTCCTGAACTCTCCCCCCCAAAATCAGCAAGAGATTTTATGTGTTCTCTTAAAATAGAAACGCCCTCGCCAGTTAAAGCTGAGAGGCGAATAACTGTGAGGTCTTCGCAATCAAATAGTTTTGTGTTTTGTGATACAAGATCCACCTTATTTTGCAAGATGGTAATTGCAGTATCAATGTCGCAATATTTGCGTGCGTTTTCTAAAGAAACGCTAAGCTCATCTCGAACATCAACCATCCACAGTAAATGATTGGCACGCTCTATGGCTTGTTTACCTCGTCGAACACCTTCTAACTCTATCGGGTCATTTGATGCTCGAAACCCTGCTGTATCAGTTAGGGTCACCGGCAGTCCGTCTATTGATAGGTGTTCTTTAAGGGGGTCCCTGGTTGTACCAGGAATTTTTGCAACTATGGCGGCATCATACCCTGCTAAACGATTCATTAAGCTAGACTTTCCAACATTAGGAGGGCCCGCGATTACTATATCAATTCCATCTCTTAGCTGAACTCCCTCACGAGCTGAGGAGTCGATACGTTCTAGAGCTTCTATGTTATCTTTTAAACGCGCCCCTAGTTCTTGAACTTGCGCTGGCTCGATGTCCTCATCAGGAAAATCCAGCCATGCCTCTATATGTGCACGGGTTTCAGTTAAATTTTTCTGTAGTTTTTCTACACCATCGGAGAAAGTGCCATTCAAAGAACGAAAAGCTGCCTGTGCTGCTTCTCTAGAGCCGCTGCTTATTAAATCTGCTACGGCTTCTGCCTGTGTTAAATCAATTTTATTATTTAAAAACGCTCGGAGTGTAAATTCCCCTGGCTCGGCAGCTCTAGCGCCAAGACTAAGAACGGTGCTCAATAACCAATCACTTATCACCACTCCGCCATGACAATGCAGCTCAGCCAAATCTTCACCCGTAAATGAATTTGGCCCAGGAAAAAATAAAACGAGCCCCTGATCTAGAATGTTTTTATTTTCATCGCTAAAACTGCATATATGAGCATGACGAGCGCGAGGCTTTATGCCAACTATTTCCCGGGTAATTTCCAAAGCTTTATCGCCCGAGATTCGCACAATTGCAATCGCCCCCGAACCAGAGGGAGTTGCAATAGCAGCTATTGTATCGTCAGCTTGGTAATTCAATGCTTATAACCGAGGTGTTTTTCATAACTACCTTCTCTCCCAGCACCTAAGAATTTACATTTACTCAGCTATAAGCTTATTGATTCGCCATTGCTGAAGAATTGATAGTGCCGTATTCGTTAACCAGTAAAGAACTAATCCTGCTGGGAAAAAAGCGAAAAACACAGAGAACACTACTGGCATAATTTGCATGACCTTAGCTTGTATAGGGTCTGGTGGCGCAGGATTTAACCGAGTTTGAACCAACATTGCTGCCCCCATTAAGACAGGTAACACAAAGTATGGGTCCCTGGACGAAAGGTCATTAAGCCAAAACATGAACGGCGCTTGTCGTATCTCCACCGTTTCTATCAAAACCCAGTAAAATGCAAAGAAAAAAGGCATCTGTATCAGAATCGGTAAGCACCCAGCAGCCGGATTAACTTTCTCGCGTTTATAAAGCGCCATCATGTGCCGACTAAGCTCTTCACGATTGTCTTTATATGTCTCCTGAAGTGCTTTCATTCTAGGCTGAAGTTTGCGCATCTTGGCCATAGAACGCCCAGAGGTTGCCGTGAGTTTATAGAAAGCAAGCTTTATCAACAGTGTGATAATAATTATGGACCAACCCCAATTACCAACATAACTATGAGCCTTTTGAAGAGCCCAAAAAAGAGGTTGTGCCAGTAACGTCAACATTCCATAGTCAACAGTTAATTCTAGCTCAGGCCCAGCATTGCTTAACTGATCTTGAAGCTTTGGTCCTACAAAAAGTTTTAAGGGAAATTCAAGCGAGCCTCCAGCAGGGACTTCCACTACACCTGATAAGCCAGTAAGTACAAATTCTTGACCACGAGTGGCAGCTTGATAACTAAATGCATCTTGTGTCGGAGGAACAATTGCTGCCAGGAAATGATGCTGAATAGCAGCTAGCCAGCCCCCAGCTATTATTTGAGATACTGGCTCTTCAGCCAAATCTGAAAAATCAAGCTTCTCATACTCGTTCCCATCATAAAGGACGGGCCCGCGAAAAGAATAAGAGTCTACTGATGTAAACGAACGTTCAACTGGTCGATGATATCTGACAATTTGTCCATAAGACGCACCTCTCCATGTCTGATCGCCTGTATTTTCCAACACAATGTTCAGATCAACAGCATATTGCCCTCTACGAAATGTATAAACTTTTCTGGCTCTAATAGGGCCCATACTTTGCCAGTCTAGAACCACTGTAATTTCATCTTCCCCTTCAATTAAATCGTACTCTTGACTACTAGCTGAAAAACGCTCTAAGTGGTTAGGCTCAGCATCACCACCAGCACTTCTCAAGCCTGTTTGAAAAACCCACTTATTTTCACCTGAGAAATCTAATAACCTGACTACCGTGTTGGAGTCCTTCTCAATCGGATAGTTAAGTAAATCAGCCCGAACTAAATCTCCCCCATTTTCATCAATCAGAAGATCAAGAACATCTGTTTGAACTCGTATTACTTGAGGGTTAACTTCTTCTGAAACAAGAGGAGGTGCGACTAATGGCTCCTCCAAAAGAGGCAATTCTGTGTTTGTGATAACAGGAAGATTGGGCTGCTCATTAAAATCAACTATCGTTTCTGAAGTTTCTTGGTACTCAGTTGGGTATTGTGTAATCCAAGCTTGATAAGTGACCCAAAGCATTAGGGTAAATGTTGCCCAAACTAGTAACCGAATATTATCCACTGTTTTGCTTCCTTGCTTGGCTAAGCACACGACAAAAATGTTTATGCAAACTCTTAATCAATGTTTTGTTTGCAACGCCTACGGCATCACGTTTTGCCATAACTATACAATCAAGTGACGCTAAGTCTTTCTGTCTAAATACTTCTCTGCATAGCCTCTTTAGCTTGTTTCTAGCCACAGCACGTTTATCTATTTTTTTTGAAATAGCTAACCCTAATCGTGAATTATCGCAGACTCCATTTCTGGCGAGAACAGTAAAATACCGATCAGTAGAACGAATGGCTTTGGAGAAAACTCGCGAATATTCCATAGACTGTGTTAAGCGCTGCTTACGAGTAAACGGTGCGCCTGATAGCATCAAATTTGCAATTGGACTCTTAAAATTTAAGGCGAGAGTCGCGCTCGGCCTTTTGCCCGTCGGCGTCGCAATACTTCCCGGCCACCTTTCGTAGCCATGCGCGCTCTGTAACCATGTGTACGTTTGCGCTTGAGATTGCTGGGTTGAAAAGTTCTTTTCACGATATGTTCGGTGCAGTTTGCGGTTCGATTAAAAAAGTTCCAATCAAAACAATGAGATGAGCGGAGCCGAAGAGCGGGCAACTCTACGCTTGGTAAAACAAGCTGTCAATACCGGCCGCATAAGTTTAAGCTCTAGCCACACAACCCAAGATCATTATAGACTTTAGTTAATGATATCGGCCCTTAAAATTTTATAAATAAAAAAGAATAAAGATAACTGTGGCAGCAAATTCGGCGGCTCAACCGTCTCTCTGGAATCAATGTCTAAAAGCTTTAGAGTTAGAACTACCAGAACAACAATTTAATACTTGGATTAGGCCGTTACAAGCCGAATCGACTTCTGTTGGACTTCGTCTTCTTGCTCCAAATCGATTTGTGGTGGACTGGGTTCAAGAAAACTGCATGGCTCAAATTCTCTCTGTAGCCGGCACTACTCCTGTAGAGGTTATTGTTGGTAGTCGCAAACCGCCTCTGTCTGCTGGTATTACTGGCGCTAGTCAAACAAAAGATAAGCCACGTTACCCTACTCTCGGCAACAGGCTAAACCCTAACTTCACATTTGAAAGTTTTGTAGAAGGAAAAAGCAATCAACTTGCCAGGGCGGCGGCATTGCAAGTAGGTTCAAATCCAGGTTATGCCTACAATCCGCTTTTTATTTACGGGGGTGTCGGTCTTGGCAAAACCCATCTGATGCATGCCGTTGGTAATGTCATTCTTCAGCGAGACCCTACCGCAAAAGTCGCCTATATCCACTCTGAGCGTTTTGTTGGGGATATGGTTAGAGGCCTTCAACACAACACGATTGCAGAATTTAAGCGCGCATACAGGTCTCTAGATGCTTTGCTGATAGATGATATACAGTTTTTTGCCGGTAAAGAGCGATCTCAGGAGGAGTTTTTCCACACATTTAATGCGCTCTTGGAGGGACAAAGACAAATCATTCTGACTTGTGACCGGTATCCAAAAGAAGTAACAGGGCTCGAAGAGCGATTGAAGTCCAGAATGGGCTGGGGCTTGACGGTTGCCATAGAGCCACCGGAATTAGAAACGTCTGTTGCAATTCTTATGAGTAAAGCCTCTGCTGAGGGACACCACCTTCCAGAGGAAGTAGCCTTTTTTATTGCACAAAGAATACGTTCAAACGTGCGCGAACTTGAGGGAGCTCTTCGGCGTGTGCTTGCTAATTCCCAATTCACAGGACAACCCATAACGTTAGATTTTACCAAAGAAGCTTTACGAGACCTGCTTGCTCTTCAAGACAAGCTTGTAACCATAGATAACATCCAGCGTATAGTGGCAGAGTACTTTAAAATTCGCATTGCTGACCTTCTTTCAAAGCGCCGAAGCCGCTCAATAACAAGACCTCGACAAATCGCTATGGCTTTAGCAAAAGAATTAACCAACCATAGTTTGCCTGAAATTGGAGATGCTTTTGGTGGAAGGGACCACACAACTGTCCTTCATGCATGCCGAAGAGTTAAGTTTCTAAAAGAGACAGAATCTCGAATTTCAGAAGATTATTCTAACTTGTTAAGAACACTGACTGGTTAGTATGGAAAAGCTGTGGATAATATTTTAGGTGTTTTTTATACACAAAAAAATCACAGGAAGTATAATCTTTAAACATTTGTTTTATTTTCTTAAGTCATTGTTTTATATATAAAAAAATAGATATCATCGTTGTTCAACTCTATAATAATAATAATAAAATATATATTCTTAATTTATAGGTATTAATGAAATGAAGCTGAGTGCATCCAGGGATTCGATTTTAAAGCCTTTACAATCTGTAATTGGAGTAGTTGAGCGTAGACAGACAATGCCTATTCTCAGTAACGTCTTATTAGTTGCTGTAGACAACAAACTTACTATTACTGCGACGGATTTAGAAGTAGAGCTTGTAGCTGAAACGCAGGTTAATGTTGAAGAGCCGGGTGAAATAACTGTTCCTGGTAGAAAATTACATGATATTTGCAGGGCATTACCGGAAGACAAAGATCTAGAAATCAGCACAAACGAAAATCGTTTAACGGTTAAAGCTTCCAGAAGCCGTTTTACCTTATCAACTTTAAAAGCAGAAGATTTTCCCACCATAGACGACATAGCTGCAAAACAAACACTAAAATTAGACAGACAGGAATTTCGCAATCTCTTAGATAAAACCCACTTTGCTATGGCGCAACAAGACGTTCGCTATTATTTAAATGGATTGTTATTTGAGACTGAGGGCCAGACATTCAGAGCCGTTGCTACTGACGGACACAGACTTGCGTTATCTGAAATAAGCCTATCTGAGCCCGTTGAGAAAAAAGTGCAGCTCATAGTGCCTAGAAAGGGTGTATTAGAGCTTCAGAGATTATTGGGTAGTGATGGCGATATAGAGCTTGCTCTTGGCTCTAATCACTTAAGAGCACAGCTTCCGGGTATTCGCTTTACATCTAAGCTGGTTGACGGAAGATTTCCAGAATATGGAAAAGTAATCCCTTCTGAGGTGATTAATGCCGTAAAAGCAGATAAAACCTTGTTACGCCAAGCTTTGCAGAGGGCTGCAATATTATCTAATGAAAAATACAGAGGTGTGAGATTGGAACTAGAAGGAAATACCCTTCGGATACAAGCTAATAACCCAGAACAAGAAGAAGCAGAGGAGGCGCTGGAAGTAGGATATGATGGTGCTCAGATGGAAATAGGATTTAATGTAACCTACTTGTTAGATGCATTAGGGGCTGTTGATGAAGATCAGGTTGAGTTGGGATTAGGGAATGATGCAAACACCAGTTGTTTGATAAAAGGTCCTACGACAGAGAATACGAGATTTGTTGTAATGCCTATGCGTCTTTAAGTGGTGGTCTGGTTGCAACCAAATAATGCCGCTCAAACATTTGCGAATAACCAATCTTCGGTGTTTAACTGAGGTAGAATTTTCTCCACACCCTAATAGAACCTATTTTTTTGGCCCTAATGGCGCCGGAAAAACAAGCTTATTAGAAGCAATTTACCTCTTGGGCAGAGGGCGTTCTTTCCGAACAAGATATAATCGGCGGCTTATTCAAAGAGGCCAGGACTGTTTTTCTGTATATGGGGAGTTACAGCAAAATGGTGTAAAGCGACGGTTAGGGGTCGGTTTGGGCCCTAAAGGCCTTAATTTGAGATTAGACTCGGAAACGGCTCCTAGCATGGCAGCACTCGCTAAGGTTATGCCAGTCCATGTGATTGAACCAAACATACATCGGCTTATAGAGGGTAGCCCTGGTGATAGGCGTCGGTTCTTGGATTGGGGGGTGTTCCACGTGGAACATAACTACCTTGAGGCATGGCGCCGCTACCGGCGAGTGTTAGGTCAGCGGAACGCCGCTTTAAAATCGGGACAGAGTGTTAGTGCATGGGATTCAGGCCTAATTTCGGCTGGAACTGATGTTGATTCTGCTCGTAAATATTATGTAGAAAGGCTTTCTGATGCCCTATGTGGTATAGGAGAATCCCTTTTAGGAACCCCACTCAAGGTTAGTTACAACTCAGGCTGGCAAGAGGGAAAAGATTTTACCAAGGCCTTAGAAGACTCAAAAAAGAGAGATCTAAATATTGGCGTAACTCATGTGGGGCCTCATAGAGCTGACCTAAGAGTAAAGCTTGACTCAAGAAACGTTCGCGAAGAAATATCAAGAGGCCAACAAAAACTAGTAGCGGCCGGATTGATTTTAGCTCAAATCAGAGCCTTTGCTGTTAATCAAGGAAGCGGGGGTATTTTGCTTGTTGATGATCCAGCTGCAGAATTGGATCAATCATCTTTATCTTCATTGTTAGCTGTTTTAGATGGCCTACCTGCACAGCAGATTATCACGGGCTTACAAAGGCCCATTTTGCCGACAAAATTAAACTATCCAGTGTTCCACGTGGAACAGGGTGGTGCTGTCAAAATGGTACAATAAGAGGCTCTAAATTCTAGTTGGAAATCGCATGAGTCAGGACGACTATACTTCTAAAAATATCAAGGTCTTACGAGGGCTGGAAGCTGTTCGAAAACGGCCTGGAATGTATATAGGCGACACCGATGACGGGACAGGCCTGCACCACATGGTCTTTGAGATCTTAGATAATTCGATTGATGAGGCTTTAGCGGGCTTTTGCAATGATATTACAGTCACAATTCATTCTGAGGAGTCCGTTACGGTTTCTGATGATGGGCGTGGTGTTCCTGTTGATATTCATCCCGAGGAGGGCAGATCAGCAGCAGAAGTAATCATGACCGTTTTACATGCTGGCGGAAAGTTCGATGATAACTCCTATAAAGTTTCTGGCGGCCTGCATGGAGTGGGCGTTTCTGTTGTCAATGCATTGTCTGAGGAATTGGTCTTGACGGTAAAAAGAGCAGGAAAAATTCATCAACAAACTTATCAGATGGGCGAACCTACAGGGCCTTTGTCGATAGTTGGAGATACTCAAGAAACAGGGACTATTATTAATTTTAAGCCTAGTCGAGAAGTGTTCAGTAATATTGAATTTGATTACAGTATTCTTGCAAAAAGGCTAAGAGAGCTTTCTTTTCTTAACTCAGGAGTAAAGATAACATTAAAGGATGAAAGGGACGAACGTTCGGATGTTTTTATGTTTGAGGGCGGCATAAGAGCATTTGTCGAGCACCTAAACCGTAATATGAACCCTATTCATCCATCGATTTTATATTTTCAGGATATAAAAAATGATGTTCAAATCGAATTAGCTTTACAGTGGAATGATGGTTATCAGGAACGAATGTTTTGTTATACAAATAACATTCCTCAGCGAGATGGCGGGACTCATCTTGCAGGCTTTAGGGCAGCGCTTACCCGAACATTAAATGCATACATTGAGCGCGAGGGTATCGGAAAAAAAGAAAAAGTTTCTACATCAGGAGATGATGCGAGAGAAGGCTTAACTGCGGTGCTTTCAGTGAAATTACCAGACCCTAAGTTTTCATCCCAAACAAAAGACAAACTGGTTTCTTCAGAGGTTAAAGGAGCAACTGAGTCTTTAGTTGGAAATCAGCTAGAAGATTTTCTTTTAGAGCATCCAGCAGAAGCAAAAACTATTGTAGGTAAGCTTATTGAAGCAGCCCGAGCCAGAGAAGCGGCTCGAAAAGCGCGAGAGATGACGCGTCGAAAGGGGGCGCTTGATGTAGCTGGTTTACCAGGAAAGCTTGCTGATTGCCAAGAGAAGGATCCTGCCCTATCTGAGTTATTTTTGGTTGAGGGTGATTCTGCCGGGGGCTCTGCTAAACAGGGCCGTGATCGTCGAACACAAGCAGTTTTACCGCTTAAGGGAAAAATCCTAAATGTAGAGAAGGCTCGTTTGGACAAAATATTGCAGTCGGCTGAAGTAGGCACACTGATAACTGCTTTAGGCTGTGGCATTGAAGAGGAGTTTGATAAAGATAATTTGCGGTACCATAAAATAATTATCATGACTGATGCCGACGTCGACGGCTCACACATTCGGACTCTGCTTTTGACCTTTTTCTACCGCAAAATGCGTGAACTAATTGAAGATGGGCGCATTTTTATTGCGCAGCCACCTTTGTACAAAGTTAAGCGGGGCAAGGTTGAACAATACGTTAAAGACGATATTGAGCTTAATTCTCTGCTTTTAGCTAGTGCTCTTGATGGCGCAGAATTACATATGAACCCTGATGCCCCAGCCGTTAAGGGCGAAGCTCTAGAAACCTTATCTAAAAAATACATGGAGATAAGATCAATTATTGAGCGCTGGGGACGCAGATATGGGGAGGAAGTTCTTAGGGCAATGATGTATTTGCCGGAGCTTAAGGGTCTCCATGATTTACGTTTAGAAGAATTTGAGGGTTGGGCAAAGAATTTAGAAACTCGCCTTTCTTTAACAAATGGATCAGAGTCAAATTACCAAATTCGTTTAGATAGTACATCAGAGCAGGACAAGACTATTATTGTAGAAAGGGAACATCATGGCATAACGACTACAAGCGTTATTCATCAGGGGTTTTTTAGTTCTCCGGAATATGAGCATATAGCAAAAATTGGTTCTGAGCTAAAGGACCTTTTAGAGGCAGGGGCTTATGTTATAAGAGGCAAACAACGCGCTGATATAGAGACCTTCCCAGAGGCAATCGACTGGCTTATGGAGCAAGCTAAGCAAAGCCAGAATATTCAGCGCTATAAGGGTTTGGGTGAAATGAATCCGGATCAATTATGGGATACAACTGTTAACCCCGAGACAAGAAGATTGACTGAGGTTCGAATAGAAGATTTTGTTTCAGCAGATGAAATTTTCACCACACTTATGGGTGACAATGTTGAGCCTCGAAGGGACTTTATTGAGCAAAACGCACTATCAGTAGCTAACTTAGATATCTGAGAGGTTGGTAATTGCTAGTCAAGCTTAGCGAGGTTTGTTTCTATCCAAGATCGCACCTCTTCATTTAGAGTGCGCGCAGATTTGCTGGAACTGGATATTGGAGCTCCAATAACTACCTGTATTGTTCCGCGTTGTTTCAACCATCCTCGCCTTGTCCAAAATTTACCAGCATTATGTACAACCGGGACGATTGGCTTGCCTGTAGATTTGGCCAGCAGCGCTCCCCCTAGGCCGTAACGGCGGGTAACACCTGGGGCGACTCGTGTGCCTTCAGGGAAAACCACAACCCATAAACCTTCGTTTAATCTCGCGCTGCCTTGTTCTATTAATTGCTCTATGGTTTTATGCCCGCCCCCTCGTTTAATAGCTATAGGCTTAAAAACAGTTAAAGCCCAACCAAGAAACGGTGCCCACATAAGCTCCCTCTTCAAAACACAAGTTATTTCAGGAAAAATTTTAAATTGAGCAAGAGTTTCCCAAGCTGATGAGTGCTTCATCATTATTATTCCATTCTCATTTTCAAGGTTCTCTTTTCCTTCGACGGAATAATCAAGGCCGCACAGAATATTTAGCATAAAGAGAACTGAATCAACCCAAGCAATAGCAATTCGCATGCTTTTTGAGCGAGTAAAAAAGGGAGCAGTAACTACCACAGCACACGCATAAGGCGGTAAGGACAGAAAAAGATAGAACGTAAACAAAATTGACCCAAGCCATTGTCGAAAAATATTCACGGGGAATATTCCGATATTAAAATTTCCGCTGCAGAAGCAAGGTTATCGTATATTTCAACGGACTTTGGGATGGAAGCAGCACTTCTATTGCCATATCCGGTACGCACCAAAATTGGCCTTGCACCTGCTCTGACAGCAAGCTCAATATCAGAGGGCTTGTCACCAATTAAAGGAATGTCTGTAACAGAGACATTATGCTCTTTTTCCAAACGTTTGATCATTCCCAGTTTTGGTTTTCGACACTCACACTGAGCCTCTGGAATGTGAGGACAATGGTAAATAGCCGTGATACGGCCCCTAACTTTTTCAACTTCACTAATCATTTTTGCATGTATGTTTTGTAGTGTTTTTTCAGATAATAGTTTTCTGCTTATTCCAGACTGATTAGATATAACGGCTATCTCAAATCCAACAGAGACAAGGGCAGATATTGCCTCAAGGCTGCCTTCTAGCGGCCGCCACTCTTCAGGAGATCTGATGTAATTCTCGGAGTCATAATTTATGACCCCGTCACGATCTAATATGATAAACCGCTTAGCTTTTGTCACCTTGTAGCCCATTCATCTAGTGATAATCCTCTAGAAAAAACTAAATAAGCTGTTCGACTATATGCTCCACAATTTCGTTTATAGGCAAACGAATTTGTTCACAAGTATCTCGCTCACGCAAAGTAACTGTATCGTCTTTCATGGTTTCACCGTCAATGGTCACACAAAAAGGTGTCCCGGCTTCATCCTGGCGACGATAGCGCCTTCCAATTGCTCCTTTTTCGTCATAGGAGACAGGAAAATGGGTGCGCAACTGACGGTATATACTCAAAGCTTTATCGGGCATACCATCTTTTTTTACAAGCGGAAATATTGCCGCCTTTATTGGGGCTAATTTGGGATGGAATTTCATTACGGTTCTTTTCTCGCCGCTAATTTCATCTTCCGTATAGGCATTACACATAAAAGCAAGAGTTGCTCGGTCAGCGCCGGCAGATGGCTCAATAACATATGGTAAGAAACGACGTTTTTCCTTCTCCTGTTCGAGGTCATCAAGATATCTTAGGTCTTTTCCGCTATGTTCCATGTGTTGACGTAAATCAAAGTTAGATCGATTAGCTATGCCCTCAAGTTCGCTAACTCCAAAAGGAAATTCGTATTCCACGTCAGCACATGATTTAGCGTAATGGGCAAGCTCATCAGTTTCATGCTCTCGTAAATGCAACTTATCTTTTTGAATACCTAGATTTATGTACCATTCATATCGAGAGTTACGCCAATACAGATACCAGTCATCCGCTTCCTCTGGCTTACAGAAAAACTCGATCTCCATTTGCTCAAATTCTCGGCTTCGAAAAGTAAAGTTGCGAGGATTAATTTCATTGCGGAAAGCCTTCCCCAATTGAGCAATTCCAAAAGGAAGTCGGACACGTGCTGTATCACATACATTTTTGAAGTTAGCAAAAATTCCCTGAGCTGTTTCAGGCCTCAAATAAGCGGCGCTTGAATTATCTTTCAGAGCACCGACATGAGTTTGAAACATTAAGTTAAAAGACCTTGGTTCGGTTAATGTCCCGGGCTTGGAGGCACTGGGAGCAATGGTTCTTGCTCGAAGTTTTTCATCAGCTAAAGCGTTTGGTATTTGTATTAACTTAAATTCACCTAATGCTTTAATTGTTTTTTTTGCTTGTTTTTTATGATGAGCTAATAGCTCATTGTCGTTGGTTTTACCCAGTTCCCCAGGCGAAGCAAATAACAAAGCATTTTCGTCAATGGAAATGTTATTTTGATTGTCTTTAACAATACCAAAAATAACGAGTTGATCTGCTCTATAGCGATTACGTGTTTCGCGGCAATCCACCATTGGATCGCTGAAGCCACTAACGTGACCACTTGCTTCCCATACTCGGGGGTTCATTAAAATAGAGCTGTCAAGCCCAACCATAGAAAATGCAGAAGGGGCACCATCTATTGCCTGCGTTTCATCATGACGAGCAACCATATCCTGCCACCAGGCTTCTTTTACATTCCGTTTCAACTCAACGCCCATTGGGCCATAGTCCCAACAACCATTAAGACCACCATAAATCTCACTGGAGGGAAAGATGAAGCCCCTTCGCTTGGCGAGTGAGACCAACTTGTCCATTAAATCCATTGAACTCTCCGGTCACCCTATAAAGGGGCACCAATAAACCTCGCAGTATATAGTCTGATTGCACACTCAGCAGACAATCTTGATTGTTTAAAAAACTCCCTTTTAGCACCTAAATAGGGCATTATAGGAGGTTATCGCACCATCATAGAGCACTAAAGTGCTTTAGTGGTGTAATTCTTCCGAGAAAAAACAATAGCTTAGGCGAGCTCGGAGTTTGGCACAAATACTGCATATAGCTTATTACTGAGGATTAGGTTATTTGCAACTACGAAAAATAACTAACTTTGTTTGCTTTGGTTTTTTCATTGGGATCTTGTAGATCTAGTATCAATTAATAGGTTTATTAGACCACCTGTTGAATTAAACGGAACAAGCGGCTTACGAAAGAATTGTCATAACAAATTAAGGAGGAGCAAAGCAGCTCATGAAAAGTAAATTGGAATATATTTGGCTCGACGGCTATAAGCCGACACAGAGCCTTCGAAGTAAAACACGTGTTGAGTCTGATTTTGACGGAACACTTGAGGGGTGTCCTATGTGGTCATTTGATGGAAGCTCTACAGAACAAGCTGATACTGCTGGTTCCGACTGCCTCCTAAAACCGGTAGCCATCTTTCCTGATCCACTGCGGCTGAACGCATACTTGGTAATGACTGAAGTCTTAAATGCCGATGGAACACCTCACGACACAAATGGTCGAGCCACAATTGATGATGATGATGAAGACTTCTGGTTCGGTTTTGAACAAGAGTACTTTCTATGGGACACGATATCGGATCTTCCGCCTGGGTTTCCAGAAGGAGGGTACCCAAGACCACAAGGCCCATACTACTGCTCAGTCGGCGCTAATAACACTTATGGAAGAGATTGCATTGAAGAGCACTTTGATGCCTGCCTAGCAGCTGGGATAAATGTCGAAGGGATTAACGCAGAAGTAGCTGCTGGTCAGTGGGAATTTCAGGTGTTTGCAAAAGGGGCGAAGCGCGCTGGAGACGAAACTTGGGTAGCTCGGTATATCCTTGAAAGGACAGCGGAAAAACATGGATATGCAATCGAATGGCATCCTAAACCGCTTGGACCAACAGACTGGAATGGTTCTGGAATGCATGCAAATTTTTCTAATTCTGTAATGCGCGAATCTGGGGACGAAAAAGTTTTTGAAAAAATTTGCAAAGAGTTTGGAAAAAATATTGAAAGGCACATTAGTGTTTATGGAGCAGATAACGACCAACGTCTAACCGGATTACATGAAACACAGTCAATCAACGAGTTTAGCTTCGGTGTGTCTGATCGGGGAGCATCTATCCGTATTCCTGTAGGAACCGTCGATGATGGTTGGAAAGGTCGACTAGAAGACCGCAGGCCGGCATCTAACGCAGATCCTTATAAGGTTGCAGCTGCAATTGTCAAAACCACAAAGGAGTCTGGTGTATAGCATTAGTGCAATTTAGGCCTAAAAAGGAGGCGTTTTCTAATAAATAGAGTTTAAAAAAGTTCTCTTGATAAAATGAACGCTCATTATCAACTGCCTCTCTTTTTAGAGAAGGCACTTAATTTTCTGGTTGCGGATACAGAATGTATGACAGCTGGTGATGTGTTTACTGACTATTTTATAAACGCTTATATCGAACTTAAATCTGAGATGTGACAAGGTTAAGAATGACCATGCACCGTGTTGAGTTCTCAATATGCTACAGCCTATAGGTAGTTTGCCTTTCAGTGGGCATTTGTTCAGCGTAATTAATTGGCAAAGCTCATTGAGCTTTGCCAATTCTTTAAGGTATAGAGCAATGGGCCGGGCAAGAAAGGCCTAACCGATAGCTCATCGGAGTTAGCAGTGGAATCTCGAAGGACTCGTCTCAAAAAAGATAAATTTAATTCGGAATCAATTCTTCAGGGATTGACTACTGCTGTAGTTGTTTTAGATTTAGAGTTCAATATTGTTCAGCTAAATACTGCGGCAGAAAATTTATTGGGTATTAGTCAAAGACAGGCTTATGGGGCGCCAGTTAGTGCTAGTTTTACACCACCTGATGAGTTTTTGGCTTTATGTCAGAGGGTTATAGAAACTGGGCTAACTTGTGGTGCAAGAGAAATAGCGACTCGTGTTGGAGATCGAGAGACATTATTGGATTGTAGAGCAGTTCCTCTTGATGGTCTAAAGGGATATCTGATTTTGGAACTCTTTGATACGGAGCGGGACCGACAGATTCGACGTGAGGCTGAACTAGTAGCCCAACGTCGTGTAAGTAGACGCATAATTAAGCAGCTAGCTCATGAAGTAAAAAACCCGTTAGGCGGGTTAAGGGGCGCTGCACAGTTACTTGCAAGACAGTTGCCTACGGTTGAATTAAAGGCATATACAAAAGTTATTATCGAAGAAGCTGATCGTTTAGCTGCTTTGGTAGATAGCATTCTAGATGCAGGGCGAGAATCAAAAGAAGAGACCCTTAATCTTCATGAAGTCACTGAACATGTTGCAAAATTGATAGATGCCGAAAAGCCTGAGGGCGTAGACTTAATTAGGGACTATGATCCAAGCCTTCCTCTTGCTAGGGCTGATCGAAGCCAACTAATACAAGCCTTTTTAAATCTAGGTAAAAATGGCCTCCAAGCTGTTGGTTCAAAGGGTAATCTAATTTTTAGGACCAGGGCACTGAGTAACTACACTTTAGGCGGAGAAAGGCACCGGCTTGTTCTGTGTGCCGAAGTTGAGGACACGGGTCCGGGAATACCGGATGAATTGTTAGAGACAATTTTCTATCCATTGGTAACGGGTCGGCCTACTGGCACAGGGTTGGGATTAACCATCGCTCAAGACCTTATTAGTCGAAATGGCGGTTTAATTGAGTTTCGCAGTGAGCCTGGATCAACTGCTTTTCAGATGTACTTGCCAGCAATAACTAACACGAGCAAAGTTAATTAATGGTCACGCCAGGGTTATCAGTTTGGGTTGTAGATGATGACGAGTCAGTGCGTTGGGTTTTAGAACAGGCGCTAAAACAAGCACATATGATTCCTCGGTGTTTTGAGTCAGGAGACGCTTTTTTTCGCTCACTTCATAGGGAAAAACCAGATGTCATTATCACAGATATACGTATGCCCGATATGACTGGCTTGGAGTTAATGGAACAATTAAGCGTACAAAATACAGATATTCCGGTTATCGTTATTACTGCACACTCAGACCTTGATAGTGCAATTAGTGCTTATAAAAGTGGCGCTTTTGAATATTTACCTAAGCCATTTGATATTGATGAGGCGGTAGAGTTAGTTTCAAGGGCTGCTGGACAAAGGACAGATTTAGCTGAAGCTGACATGGCAACTGGAGCCCAGCAAATGATAGGGCAAGCTCCGGCCATGCAAGAGGTATTTCGAGCAATAGGAAGGTTGTCACGTTCTAGCATGACGGTTCTTATCACCGGCGAATCTGGAACTGGCAAGGAGTTGGTGGCTCGTGCTTTACATGATAACTCTCCAAGAGCAGGGAAGTCATTTATTGCACTAAACACATCAGCTATAACTCCAGAATTATTGGAATCTGAGTTATTTGGGCACGAGAAGGGCGCCTTCACAGGAGCATCTGAACGTAGAATAGGGCGTTTTGAGCAAGCTGATGGAGGAACTCTATTCTTAGATGAGATCGGCGATATGTCAGTTGAATTGCAAACTCGATTACTACGCGTCCTGGCTGAAAGCGAATTTTTTCGAGTAGGAGGTCAGAAGCCAGTTAGAGTTGACGTACGAGTTATTGCCGCGACAAACCAGGATCTAAGTGAGGCTGTAGATGCTGGAAAGTTTAGAGAGGATCTTTTTCATCGTTTAAACGTTATGCGAATAGATGTACCTCCTTTGCGTAACCGCAAAGAGGATATAACTGCGCTTGCTGAAACTTATCTTAAGCAAGCTGCCAGAGAGCTTGATGTGCAACCGAAAACACTCAGTATTGCAGCTTCTGGAATAATGATGGAGTACGGATGGCCCGGAAATGTTCGTGAGCTAGTTAATATGTGTAGACGGCTAACAGTAAGTGCTGCCGGAGCAGAAATTACCACCGCTGATTTTCCATCAGAATTCGGGCGCTTTGGGCTCCGATCCAGCGATGACTGGACGGTGGGTCTTTCAGAATGGGCAGAAGATGAACTGTCATCTAAACCACGGAACACTTTGCTGTCGAAGGCACTACCCGCATTTGAGCGTACTTTGATAGAAGCAGCCTTACGTTATGCTCACGGGAAACGCTTAGAAGCTGCAAAGCTGTTAGGCTGGGGAAGGAACACGCTTTCCCGGAAGATAAAAGAACTTGACCTAGATAGTCACTGAGCGCTCTGACCGTGGGATCAGATTAAGGAACGGTAAGAGATATCCGCAATTATGCTTTCTGCAAGTTCTAGGGATGCTGCTCCATCATGACCGCTTACCTGACAAGGAACTCCTTCTCTAATAGCATCAACAAATGCTTGTGTTTCAGCAAGCAGGGCATCTCCTTTTTCTAGGTTCCATCGTTCTTCTCTGAGAGGGTCTTGGCTATTGTTAGTATCGTCTTCTTTAGCTACCAACTGAATTTCAGCTGTGTCAAAGTCGATAGATAAATATTGGCCTTCATGGAAAACTCGAAATTTCCGTTGGACGCTAGTTGAAACCCTAGATGCCGTGACATTAGCTATAGCACCAGTATGGAACTCAATCCTTGCGTTCGCTATATCAACAGATTTGGTTATTACAGATATGCCAACAGCTGATACGGTCTTGGGTTTGTCATTCACTAATGAGAGTATTACGTCCAGATCATGAATCATCAGATCCAAAATTACGTCTACGTCCGCACCCCTGCCTTTGAAGGGAGCAAGCCTATGACACTCAATAAAATGAACTTTTCCTAGTTTTTTTCGCGCTGAAATAAGGGCTGTATTAAAACGCTCAACATGCCCAACCTGGAGCCGAAGATCATTTGTGTCCGCAATTTTTGTTAACTCTTTAGCCTCACTGCTAGTTGCCGTCATTGGTTTTTCAATTAACACATGAACACCATTTTTCAAGAAGAATTGAGCAATTTCATAGTGAGTGCATGTATCAGTTGCAATAGTTACAGCATCTACAGACCCTATTAATTCTTTGTAATCGGCATAGAAAGCCACATCATTTTCTAGAGCTACAGCTTGGCCTAAACTTTGATCAAGATCACAGATAGCAACAAGATCTATATCATTGATTAGAGTATGTTTCTCGGCGTGGTATTTTCCTAGGTGTCCGGCCCCCACTACTGCTGTTCTTATTTTATTCACCTTCGTGCTACACCTTGTTTGGAGCTGGAAAGAAAATCTATTAAGTGTGATATCTGGTCGTCGGGCAGACAGTCAATTTCAATTTGCGCAATCACTTCTGGAATAGTAAGAGATTTTTTGAGAAAAATGCGAATAGCGCGGTCAACATTTCGACGCTGCTGTTCTGATAAGCCAGCTCTTTTTAAGCCAACTTTATTTAACGCTCTTGGGATAGCCCAGTGGCCATCAGCAACGGTATAAGGGGGGATGTCTTTATTAGCATGTGTACCTATAGCAAGAAACGAATATTCTCCAACACGTACGAACTGTGTAATTACACAACAGCCACCAATAATGGCATTTTTTTCAATGATGGAATGTCCAGCAAGCTGTGTAAGGTTTGTTAGTACAACACCATCTCCAACTTGGCAATCGTGTGCTACGTGCGCATAAGCCATGATGAAGGCCTTATCTCCGACTTTTGTAACGCCACCACCTTTTTCGCTTCCAAGATTTAGAGTTGCTCCCTCGCCGATTCTTGTGTGATCACCTAATATTAGCTTCGTATAGGAATCTTTATATCCCCATTCCTGAGGCGGTCCCCCCAACATAGCACCACTTTGAATGTGATTGCTGGCCCCGATAAGAACTTCACCATAAGTACTGCCAAGCTTAACGTGGGACTCAATAACGGTATTAGGGCCTATAGATACTTTGCCGGTGATTACCACGTATGGTCCGATCTTTGTTCCAGGCTCAATTGTTGCATCATCTGAAATGATTGCTGTTGGGTGTATATTCAAAATATGACTCGGTTAAATTAATGCTTTATAAGTCAGACTATTAATTATTAAGCTTTTATAAAGCCGATATTAATAGCCTTATGCATAATCGCTCAATAAGAGGACAACATGCCTGCGAATTTAAGTCCAGCCTACAAGAAAGCAGAACAGGAGTATCGTGCAGCCCGAGATGATCAAGAACGTCTAACTTATCTTAAGGGAATGCTTCGAACCATTCCCAAGCATAAAGGGACGGAGCATTTACAAGCGGACATTAAAAGTCGCATCAAACTGCTTACCGAAGAACTAGCGGGGCCTAAGAAAGGAGGGAAAAGATCTGGCCCATTACATAGTGTGCGCAAAGACGGGGCTGCCCAAATTGCTTTGTTGGGTCCGCCTAATTCAGGCAAGTCTAGTCTGCATGCCAAACTTACTGGATCTCGGGCAGAGATCGGACCTTATCCACATACCACACATGAGCCGATGCCTGGCATGCTTCGCCATAAGGATATTACTTTTCAGCTAATAGACCTTCCACCTATATCAGCTGATCATATGGACAGCTGGTTTATAAATGCACTACAGCCCGCTGATGCTGCATTACTCATATTAGATATTGCAGATCCCGAGAGCATTGATCACGCTGCCGTAATTTTGGAGCGTCTAAAAGAAAAGAAAATAATTCTCGAAGAGCAGTGGTCTATGCCCGACAAGAATTTTACGCTAGAAGACAATGATAGATTGGACCCCTTTGGTATTTATTTGCCTACATTGCTTGTTGCTAACAAATATGATCTGGAGCCTGATCCAGCAGCGCTCAACATATTAAAAGAGCTGCTAGATATAAGTTTTCCATCGTTAGTGACTTCTATATGCACTGAACAAGGACTTAAAGAACTCGGAACATTGCTTTTTGATGGGCTTGAAATAATTCGTGTTTATACTAAAGCACCTGGAAAAGCTCCACAAAAAGACAAGCCGTTTACTCTTCGAAAAGGAGCAACTGTACTAGATGTCGCTCGGCTAGTTCACAAGGACATAGCTGGTTCGCTTAAATATGCCCGTGCTTGGGGCAACGGTGTTTTTGATGGTCAGCAGGTAGGGCCAGAACATCCATTATCGGATACGGACGTGATTGAATTACATATCCGATAGTTTTCTAACCATTTATAGAGTCATTATCTGTGGCTTGTTAAAACACTTTACCTACTAGCTTATCAACGGACCCTAGATTATGACTTTTAAGGTATTGACTAATACCCGTATTAATTTTTTTTGCTGCCATGGGGTCGTAAAAAAGTCCAGTGCCTAAACCAACTGTTGTGGCACCTGCTAATATAAACTCAAGAGCATCATGTGCAGTTTCCATTCCTCCCTGTCCAATAATGGGAATGTCATGTTTCGCTGCTATTTCATAGACTTGATGTACCTTTAAAATAGCTATAGGGCGAATAGCTGGCCCAGAAAGGCCTCCTTGTATGTTGCCGATAATAGGCTTCTGTTCTTCAACATCTATTGCCATACCCATTACGGTATTAATTACCGCTAAAGCATCTGAACCAGCCTGAATACACGATTCAGCATTAGCGGCGATGTCAGTCTGATTTGGGGATAGCTTTGCTATAAGGGGTTTATTTGTGGCTTTTCGACAAGCCTCAATTACACGAGCTGACATGTCAGGATAGTTGCCAAACGCAACACCCCCTTCTTTTACATTAGGACACGAAATATTGATTTCCATCGCATCAATTGGAGAGTTATCAAAACGACGAGTAACTTCGACATATTCTTCAATTGTTGAGCCGCAAATATTTGCAAAGAAACGCGTTTCATTAAAATTTAAGCTTGGAAGGATATCTTTAATTACTTTTTCAACTCCCGGATTCTGTAGCCCAATTGCATTCAACATGCCAGAAGGTGTTTCCCATACTCGGTGGGCTGGGTTACCTAAACGAGGTTTTAAAGTGGTGCCCTTTAAGATAATTGCTCCAACATCAGCATTAGAGAAGCCTTCTATTCGGGTATATTCTTCGCCAAAGCCAACGCAACCCGATAGAAGTATTACGGGAGAGGACAACTCGATCCCACAGAAGTTTAGGGCTAGGCTAGAACTCATGTTACAGGGGGCTTGGGCATTATTATTATGTCATTATGTAGTAGCCATGCAGTTAAGGCCATAGAAGGGAAAGTGTTTAATCTGATTTTATACCAACCGGAAATACCACCTAATACAGGGAATATTATTCGTTTATGCGCAAACGTCGGAGCTACGCTGCATTTAATACACCCTCTTGGTTTTGTGATGAATGAACGAAGTTTGCGACGCGCAGGGCTCGATTATCATGAGTTAGCGCTTGTTGTAGAACATTCCTCACTAGAGGCATGTGTTGAGACAATGTGTTCGGAAAGAGTTTTTGCTTTAACCACAAAAGGAAAAAAAACATTCTTTAGTCGACAGTTTTTACCGGGGGATGCATTTCTTTTTGGTCCAGAGACGCGGGGGCTTCCAGCACAATTGCTAACTTCCTTTCCATCCGAGCAAGTACTTCGAATACCTCTTAAAGAAGGAAACCGAAGTTTAAACTTAGCAAATGCTGCCGCAGTAGTTCTTTACGAAGCTTGGAGGCAGCAAGACTTTAATGGAATTTAATAATCAATCTTTCTCTACTCTGGTGTCAGTGGACGTTTTAATAAGTTAGATACAGCCTCATTTGGGGGTAGCCCTTCATAAATAACTTTGTAAATTTGCTCAACTATAGGCATTTCCACGCTTAATCGTTTAGCAACTTTGTAAACAGCGCTTGCTGCATAGTAACCCTCGACTACTTGACCAATAGTTTTACGAAGATCTTTAGCACTAGCCCCACTAGCAAGACCAAGCCCGAAACGGCGATTTCGAGACTGATCATCTGTACAGGTTAAAACAAGATCTCCCATACCGGACAGTCCAATAAAAGTGTCTTTCTGGGCGCCTAATGCTAATCCAAGTCTAACCATTTCCATTAAAGCGCGTGACATCATGGCTATTCGCGTATTAGACCCAAAGCCTAAGCCATCAGATATGCCTGCACCGATAGCAAAAACATTTTTTGTAGCGCCACCAACCTCAACGCCAATTACGTCTTTCAATACGTATGCTCTAAAAGAGTCTGTGCTGATAGATTCTGCAAGGCGAAAAGCATTCTCCTGACTAGATGATGCTATGGATAGTGCACTAGGCAAATTTGCCGCCACTTCGGCAGCAAACGTTGGGCCGGATAAAACAGCTGTCTGTAAATTAGTTCCTATTACGTCCGCAACAACTTGGTGCGGAAGCAGCCCTGTGCTGGTCTCAAACCCTTTTGTGGCCCAAGATAAATACTTTATTGATTGGGTGTAGCTCTTTAACCGTTCAAGCGTCTCTCTAAATGCATGGCTAGGTACAACAATTAGTACATCCTCAACTTTAAAAAGAGCTTCTTCAAAATTTGTGGTAATTTGTAATGTATCAGGAAAGCTTATACCAGGAAGATAAAGTTCATTCTTTCGAGCCTGCTTCATAGACTCTATTTCCTTTTCTTCAATTCCCCACATAATTGTCTGGCGTCCAGCACGGGCAAATTGGATAGCGAGTGCTGTCCCCCAAGAGCCGGAGCCCAACACTGCAATTCGGTTTTCTAGGTTAATGGAAGTAGTCTCGCGTTTTAGTGCGTGCTTTTAAGAGGATCAGTTTCTTGTTCGCCTTTTTCTTGAAGCCTCTCTTGAACTGCCTTTGCGTATAGAGCGTCAAAATTAATAGGCTGTAATAGTAATTGAGGAAACCCGCCACGCGTAACCATATCTGAAATAGCTTCTCGTGCAAATGGATATAATGCATTAGGGCAATAGCTCCCAATTAGCATTTCTTTTTCCTCTTTCGTGTAGCCCTGCATTATGAAGACTCCCGCTTGCTCAAGTTCTACGACAAATAGGACCTGATCTTTATCCTTGGCTTCTACAGTTAGCGTTAGCGCAACTTCCTGTGCATCTTTTCCAACCTCCTTAGAGACAGACTTAATATTCAGCTCAGTTTGCGGCGCCATATCAGTACTGAATATTTCAGGTACTTTTGGCGATTCAAAAGAAAAATCTTTAACATAAATTTTTT
>PBDA01000062.1 GCA_002718345.1 Rhodospirillaceae bacterium | reverse complement strand
CACATTAACTAGAGAAGAAGTTTTTTATTGTCATCGAGGCAGACACCCTGTTTTGATGCACCTTAAAACAGGATTTAAAAAAGATGGTTCTATTACTTCTCAGCACTTGCGTACTGCACTTGACGGTGGTGCTTATGGAAGCTATGGAGTAGCTAGCACTTATTATACTGGGGCATTGCAGACAACTACCTATGAAATTCCGAATTATTGGTTTGAAGGGGCTAGAGCCTTTACCAATAAACCACCTTGTGGCCCAAAACGTGGACATGGAACACCGCAGCCAAGATTTGCTTTTGAAGTACATTTGGATAAGGCCGCACACAAGCTAGGTATTGATCCCGCTGAACTTCGATTACGCAATCTTCACTCTGATGGTGCGCTAACAGCTAATTGGCTCCAGTTAGGTTCTATTGGCCTTGGGGAATGCATTCATGCTGTTGTAGATGGTAGTGGCTGGAACGAGAGATACGGTAATCTACCTGAGGGTAGAGGGTTAGGTATTGCGTGTGGGGCTTATCTATGTGGTGCAGGGTTGCCTATTTATTGGAATCACATGCCTCAATCCGGAGTGCAGTTAAAAGTTGATCGTAGTGGGTGCGTTGCTGTTTTCTGTGGAGAAATAGAGATTGGTCAGGGTTCGGACTCGGTGCTTGCTGCTATCGTGGCTGAGGTTTTAGGTATTGAGTTACCTAATATCAGATTATGTGTCGCTGATACGGACCTGAGCCCTGTTGATCTTGGAAGCTATTCCTCAAGGGTTACCATGATGGTTGGGCATGCGGCACTTCAGGCTGCCGAGAGGGCAAGAGAAAAGATCTCTGAAGCTGTTTCAGCCCACCTTGAAGTGCCTATAGCTGATCTGGTTTTTGCTGAAGGGAGAGTATTTCCAGCAAGTAAACCAGACTCTGGGATGCAGTTTAATGAGGCAATAGTTGTCACAGAAGCTAGGTTTGGAACACTAGGATTTACCGGATCCTATATTCCTCCAAGGGGACCTGGTCGATTTAGGGGTTCAGGTGTTGGGCCTTCACCAACTTATTCCTATTCGGCTGCAGTCGTTGAAGTAGAGGTAGATCAGGAAACTGGTATCTATGATATTACACACGTGTGGATGGCACATGATATTGGTAGGTCGATTAACCCTGTACTCGCGCTTGGACAGATTGAGGGTAGTATCTATATGGGGTTGGGTGAAGCAGTCATGGAGGAGCATGTCTTTCGACGATTACCTAAGAAATTATCTTCGGCTTTAGTTCATAAGATGCCCTCTATGTTGGAGTATAAGAGTCTTGGTTTTCATGATATGCCTAAGGTTAAGAGTTACCTGATTAAATCTAATGATGATAGGGCGCCATTAGGTGCAAAAGAAGTTGGTCAAGGGCCACTTTTACCAATAATGCCTGCTGTAGCTAATGCAATTTATGATGCAGTCGGTGTGCGTGTTGATCAGGTTCCTATTCATCCTGATTTGGTTCTAAAGGGGCTGCGCCAGAAAGAGAATGGTAGAGAGTCACGGGTTGGGCCTAATAATTTCCCTGATATTGATTATGGTCCTCCATTAACAGTGCTTACTCCAGCTCAAGGCGGTGATGGTCGTGCGAATGATGACCCAAAACATAAAAAAGGATTACGTTCAGCGTCTGGCACTATGAAAGAACGTGACGAAGCTCTGAAGGAGGGCCGCAGTGCTTCGCTTACCACCTCTTAAATTTCAGGCACCAAAAAAGCTAGTAGATGTAGTTTCTGTGCTTCAGCAAGATAATGTTCGTTTGGTCGCTGGAGGAACAGACCTTTGGCCTAATATGAAGAGAAGGCATCAGTATGCAGAGACCATAGTAAGTTTAATGTCAGTTTCTGAGTTAGGTCAGATTGTAGACAATGGGGAGCTAAAAATTGGAGCCACAGTAACTCTTTCCGACATTATTCATGATGAAAATGTTCAAAGTCGTTATCCTTCTTTTGTTAGGGCATTAGCTTCTATCTCATCTCCACCATTGCGTAACATGGGCACTTTAGGTGGAAATTTATGTGTGGATACCCGTTGTACCTATTACAACCAGACCGAAGAATGGCGGCGTTCAATTGACTATTGCATGAAAGAGTCGGGTAAGATTTGTTGGGTAGCAACTAAATCACCACGTTGTTGGGCTCATTCAGCGACTGATGCAGCCCCAATTCTATGTTCATTGGGTGCTCGCGTAAGGCTTATATCGTCACAAGGTGAACGAATAATTCCTCTTGTTGATTTCTATTTTGATGATGGTATTGATTATCTTAAAAAGGGACATGATGAAATTTTAACTGAAATAATTATTCCTAAGGAGTCTGATGCAACTCATTGTATTTCTTCTTTTTGGAAATTGAGAAGAAGAGGTTCAATAGACTTTTCGGTTCTCTCAGTCGCTGCGACGCTTTGGTTAGATAATAGTGGTTTAATCAGTCGTGCAGCTATATTTCTTGGGGCTGTTGGTTCGAGTCCAGTCTCTGTTTCTGGTGTGGAACTTCTTATAGGAAAGCAACCTACTGAGAATTTATTTGCAGAAGTAGCTCGAAGTGCTCAACGAGATGCAACCCCGATGGACAATACAGATTTTTTGCCTTCTTGGCGTGGAAAGATGGCAGAACAATATACCTATGCCGCGCTATGTGAGGCTATCGGGTTTCCGGTCACTATTAAATCACCAAGGCATGGCATGTAAAGGTGTAAGTTAATAAACTAAATATACTTTAACAGCGTACTTTATTAGCCGGTAAGGATTCAATTAAAATTTTAGAAGACAAGACGGCTTTTATGAGACCGTTTTTGTTCTTTCTCGCTACTACACGTGTCTCTGTTCCCTCAGCGCAGTTTTTTTCTTTAACATGTGCTAGATGTCTAATTTTTATAGTTTTTCCTTTTCATTCTATGACCGAACTTCTGATTCTTGCCGTGTCTCCAAATCGAATTGGATTCATAAATTTACATGATGCTTCGACTAGGGGAAGTCCGAGTAGTCCCATTTCAGAAATCATAATCTCGTAGGGTATACCAGCTACTTCCAATAAATGTCGGGTACCGATATCAAACCACTTGAAGTAGTTTGGATAAAATACAATTGAAGCTGGATCTGTGTCTCCCCATTCAACGGGTATCTCGATTTCATTTTCCATAGTTTCTATGATTACATAGATTTAGTATTTGTTTTGTCTCTCAGTGTGCGAGAATCTTCAGGAGTCAGCTTTTTTAGAGGAATTTTTCATGGGCGAAGTTAGCATAGATTTTCGAGATCAATTAGCACTTATAACCATTGATAACCCTCCAGTTAATGCTTTATCACAGGCTGTTCGATCAGGGTTAATAGATGCTATTGAAGAAATTGAGTTAAAAAATAAATCTGAGATTATTATTCTTATCTGCGGCGGGCGAACTTTTTGTGCTGGGGCTGATATACGAGAGTTTAGTAAACCTGTACTTTCTCCTCACTTATCAGAGGTCATCACTCGTATCGAGGCGTGTGAAATTCCTATTGTTGCAGTTATACATGGGACAGCTCTTGGTGGTGGACTTGAGCTTGCTATGGGTTGTCACTTCAGGGTAGCAGATCCAAAAGCAAAAGTTGGTCTTCCAGAAGTAAATTTAGGACTTTTACCTGGTGCGATGGGTACTCAACGTTTACCAAGGTTAATCGGGGTAAAACATTCCTTAGACATGATGATTTCAGGTAAACCTGTAGATGCTAACACCGCACTGAGTTTGGGAATTTTGGATCAATTAATTGAGGAACACCCTCTTTTAGATGGAGCTATTTCCTATGCTAATGATTTATTAAATAAGGGCATCCCTATTCGACGTGTGCGAGACCTTATTGTTGAACCAGTTTCAGTAAAGTTTTTTGATGAGTATCGTGAAAAAATTGCTTATAAGACACGCGGCTTAATTTCCCCTGAAAAAATCATTCGTTGTGTGCAGTCATCTATTGAAATGGACTTTGATGAGGCAGCATCACAAGAGAGATATTTTTTTAAAGAATGCATGACTTCACCACAATCCAAGGCTTTAAGGCATATATTTTTTGCTGAGCGAGCAGTTACAAAGCTCCCTGATATTTCCTCTGATGTTTCTCAACGAGCTATTAAAAAAGTTGCAGTTATAGGCGCAGGCACTATGGGTTCAGGTATTGCTTACAGCGCTTTACGGGCTGGCTATGGAGTAACTTTATTAGATAATGAAGCATCAGGTCTTGATCGAGGGGAAAATTCGATTACAGGTTTTTTTGAACATGATGTTCTTCGTAAGCGAATAAATGAGTCCGGAATGAAAGAGGGACTTGAGCGATTACAGACAACACAGGATTTTGATTCTATTGCAAATGTTGATCTTGTTATCGAAGCTGTATTTGAAAACATGGCAATAAAAAAGGATGTATTCCAAAAACTAGATAGTATCTGTCGTGATGGAGCAATTCTTGCAACTAATACTTCAACCCTAGATATAGATCAAATAGCCTCAGTAACTAAACGACCAGAAGATGTTGTTGGTCTGCTCTTCTTTAGTCCTGCTCATATTATGCGTCTTTTGGAAATTGTTCGTGGAGATAGGACAGAGGATGACGTTTTAGTTACAGCGCTTTCTTTTGCTAAGCGACTTCGTAAGGTTGGTGTAGTTGTTGGTAACTGCTTTGGTTTTGTTGGTAATCGGATGTTGCATGGGTATGGCCGAGAGGCGCAGCTACTTTTGCTAGAGGGAGCGCCCCCTGAGCATATTGACGTATCATTGCAAAACTGGGGGATGGCAATGGGGCCCCACGCTGTAGGTGATCTAGCAGGACTTGATGTTGGTTATAAAATTCGTCAGGAAAGAACTGATCAACCTGATGACCCGTGTTTTTATCGAGTTGCCGATGTGCTATCTGAAGCTGGCAGATTTGGTCATAAAACAGGGAAAGGAATGTATTTGTATGAATCAGGCTCAAGGTCACCTATACCTGATCCAGAGGTTCAGGCATTGATAAAACGTGAAGCTGAATTACTTGGTGTGCAACAACGTGAAATTAATAGTGATGAAATTATAGAGCGTTGCATCTATGCGTTAATTCTAGAGGGAACAAGAATTCTAGAAGAAAAAATTTCACCACGTTCTGCTGATATTGATGTTGTGTGGACTAATGGGTATGGATTCCCTCGTTTTCGTGGAGGACCAATGCACTATGCTGACGAAATAGGAGTGCGACGGGTATACGAGGGCATCTGTAAATTACGGGATCGTTTTGGCCCAATGTACTGGGAGGTACCTGCCTTACTTGAGGAGTTGGCTGCTAAAGATGGAAAGTTCTCTGGACTATAAGTTAGCAGTTTTATTCTGCTACTCTTTCCGTTTCTTTCCAGACTCTTAGGAGATTGCCGCCCCAAAGCTTACGGATATCTTCCTTGCTGTATCCTCGACTGAAGAGTTCCAGCGTTACATTAAATGTTTCAGATGCATCAAACCAACCTAAAACGCCTCCACCTCCATCAAAATCAGAACTTAATCCAACATGGTCTATTCCAATTAGATTTACTGCATAGTCAACATGGTCTATAAAATCGCTGACATCTGCATAATCAATAGCAGAAAGCTCATTTTTTATTGAATTCCTTTCGTTGATGGTTAGACCCCACCATTGACTAATCCGTTCTATTCCATAGTTGGCAAGGATTAGTCGAGTTGCCTCACGTTGTTCCGTACTTTGCTGTTTTACAAAACTTGAAAGGGCAGTGGCTTGCATAACCCCACCATTTTCTTTAAGTGCTAACAAAGTTTCATCATCCATATTACGGATGTGATCAGTAAGAGCTCGTGCATTTGAATGTGAAGCAATGACTGGCGCTTCTGATAATCGAATGGCATCTAGTGCTGCTTGTTTAGAAATATGTGAAACATCTACCATCATTCCAATTCTGTTCATTTCTGCTATTACTTGTGCTCCAAATTCGCTTATTCCATTGTGTTCTGCATATCTATCATTAAATTGAGCGCGAGGTTGAGCAGAATCTGCAATGTCGTTATGTCCGTTGTGAGCAAGTGTCATATAGCGTGCGCCAAGATCATAGTATTTTTCTAGTAAGGCTAGATCAGTGCCAATTGCATACCCATTTTCAATTCCAATTGCTGCGAGAAGTTTTCCGGAGTTGTAAATACGTTCGATATCCTGAGTTGAATAAGCTATCTCTATAAGTTCTGGATACATTTCATTCGCCATGCGTTGAATAGCGTTGAACTTTGTTAATGCGTCTGCCTTGGCTTTTTCATAGTTTTCTAGAGTTCGTTCTGATTGGCTGACATAGACTATGAAAAAAGCCATATTCAGGCCACCCAATTGCATCTTCTCTAAATTTACTTGGCGAGAGGCGTTCAATGGGTCAACTGCTTCGGTTGCAAAATTCAAAGGAATATCATCATGGCTATCAATCGTTAAAACTTCGTTATGAATATTTTGAGCTTCTGAGAAGATAATTTCAGCTGTCTGAGAAAAAGTATTTTTGCCTAGAACAAAGAAAAAAATAGCGATAAATATGACTATGCGTTGAGTTATTTTCATTGTTGATCCTTTGCTATATTCCAGAGCCCGTCTTTGTTGTAAACATGGTTTTCTTTCTCTAGTTTTATTAGATGAGCTAGAAGGGAACGTTCAGCGATGGAGTGTAATTTTTCATTAATATCGTTATAAACAATTTTGACAAGGTCAGCAATAAAGGCGGGTGGATTTGAACGAAGAGAACTTAAAACTTTTTCTTCGCGTTTCAACCTGTGTTTAATAACCCAATCAAGAGATGTTTCTGGGTCTGATAATAAGTCACCATGGCCGGGAGCTAATTTAACGGGATTGAATTTTTTTAAGCGAGCAAGTGAATCTAAATAATCCTTCATATTTCCATCAGGTGGGTTTATTACAACTGTAGACCCGTTCATTACATGATCTCCTGTAAATATCCATTGAAGAGTTTTATGCATGTAGCATAGATGATTGGAAGCATGGCCAGGTGTGTGGATTGCTGTGAGAGTAAATTCATTTGTTTCAAGCTGATCTCCGTCATTTAACTCTCTATTAGGCAGGAATTTATGGTCTTGTTTTGTCCCTGCCGGCGCTTTTTTCCCTAGTAATTGAGCGCCTGTAGACTTAGCTAATTTGTATGCTGCTGGTGAGTGGTCCAAATGTGTATGTGTGACAACAATCCATTTAATCGATCCAGCAGCAATTTTTTGAATCATTGCAATATGCGAATTTATGTTGGGGCCTGGGTCTAGAATAGCTAGTTCATTTTTCCCAATTAAATAAGTATTGGTTCCTGGTCCGGTCATTATGCTCGGATTAGGCGCAACTAAACGCCTCACGCCAGGCGCAAGTGTTTCAAAGGTTTTTATACTTTGTCTATTGCTCAAAATCTCTAATCCAAACTATTAGATAACTTATTGATAATTAGTTTATACAAGTATTTCCTCCGCATACTCAGCAATTGCTAAGGAAGCAGTAAGGCCTGGTGATTCAATGCCAAATAAATTTAACAAGCCATTAATGCCATGTGTCTCAGTTCCTTGAATAATAAAATCCCCGGGAGAATCATTAGGACCAACAATTTTTGGCCTTATCCCTGCATAGTCTGGTATTAACGCATCTCTTTTCATATGAGGCCAATAACTTGAAATCGCTTTAACAAAAAGCTCATTTCGGACTGCAGACACCTTGTAGTTAATTTGATCAATCCATTCAACATCAGGACCAAACCGAGCTTTTCCATCAAGATCTAAAGTTAAATGAATGCCTAAACCCCCCGGTTCAGGGACTGGATAGATTAAATGCTTAAATGAATGAGCGGCCTGATATTTAAAGTAGTTGCCCCTAGCGTAACGTGTTTTTGGTATATGTTTAGAATCAAGCCCAGAAATACTATTAGCAATATTGGATGCATTCAAACCTGTTGCATTAACTACAAATTTAGCGTTTATGGAAATAATATTTTTGTCTGATTTGACTTCAAGTACAAAGCTGTTTTTTTTTGTTTTTATTTGTATTACTTCTGAGTTAAAGACAATTCTTCCATTTGCGTTTTCCAGATCTCCATGCATTGAGTGCATGAAATTATGGCTATCTATGATTCCAGTAGAGGGTGAAAATAATCCTGTTAAGCATGTAATAGAAGGCTCTAATTCTCCCACTTCATCTGCTTTTAAAATACGAGTGTCTGAGACGCCATTTTTTGAAGCACGGTTTTTTAACTCGTATAAAGTATTCTCTTGGTCTTTGGTTTGAGAAATAATTAGTTTTCCACAACGCTTATGTGCAATAGATTTATCCTTGCAATACGCATACAGTAATTTTTTTCCTCTTGTGCAAAGCTTTGCCTTCAAGCTGTCTTGTGGGTAGTAGATGCCGGCATGTATGACTTCGGAATTTCGTGATGAAATTTCTTCTCCAACGTTCTTATTTTTCTCAAGTACTATGACTTCTTTTCCAGACAACGCAAGTTGTCTGGCAATACTCAAGCCGATTACTCCTGCACCAATTATTACTATATCTAAGTCAATTTTTTGAGATTGTAATTTTTTCAAAATAATTTTTTAATTATGTATTATAAATAATGAGACTATTTAGCATTAATCTATCCCTTATGTGTACTTCTTTAACGTGATAAAAACATTCTCTTTTTCAGAGTCAGCAACAAAAGCAGTGATGATGTGCGCTAGTTTGGATAAAGCGTCTATGCTTAGTTGAACATTACAAGCGCTCAGGTAACGAGATAGATTTTTTGCCATATTAATAATCTTTTTTTCTGTTTTTAAGTCAACTGGCGGTTTTGATATCAGATTCTCAAGGGTATCCTGCTGAATATGTTCAGCAGCCAGTTCAGATTTTTTTATCTCGTTTCTTAGTGTTGTAAATGCAGATTCGCTCATACATGATTTTTTTGGTCCAGTCTGTTTCATCCATTTTCTAGTTTTTCGCAGTGGATGAACTACATGGTTAGTCCAGGATATTGAAAATGCTAGCGCAAGATCAAATTCATCCTTAGTTAGGTAGCCGTGGGTAGATCCATACCAGCAACAAAAAAGGATCAAATTAACATCCAAAGAATATTGGTCCTGAAGTAATAGACACGCTTGAGGTACTTCTGGTTGAGCATATGCAGTAAGTGATGAATTCCAGAAATGTGAAAATTTTTTAATTTTTATGTTAGATGTCATGGTTTATTACTTTAGTTGAACTTTGCAAGCATAGCTTAGCTTGAAAATATACACTGTGAGACATGATCTCTCATTTCATTGCTTATATTTTTTTGATAATAAATATGGCCCTTTGGGGTGGCGCCTTAGTGGTTGCGCGTAGTGTGTATGAGATGGCGCCACCTATGGCACTCACTTTTTGGAGGTGGGTAGTTGCCGTTCTAGTGTTATTGCCTTTTGTAGCTCGGAGTCTTCGAAGGGAGCTACCACTAAAATCAGAGGCAAAGCAATCAATTTATTGGATCTGCATAACGATGGCAATTGGGACAAGTTTGTCTCTTGTTGCTGTGAATTATACGACCGCAATAAATGCTACTGTTATAAATGCTACGCAACCAGCAGTTACTGCTGTTGCAGCATTATTTTTGCTACGCGAGAAACTTACGAAATTACAAACACTTGGCATCTTTTCTGCTTTTTTTGGAATTTTAATTATGGCATCTCAAGCTAGCATAAATCGATTGCTGCAAATGGATATCAATATAGGGGATATTGTGATGTTAGGTGCAGTTATCTCTTGGTCTCTTTATGCTGTTGAGTTACATAGAGCAAGCTATCTGCCTAGTTACGGCGTACTTCTTTTTCTAACTGCTTGTACGGGAGTTGTTATTGGTCTTCCATTGTATTTGATTGAAGAAAACTTTTTTCGTTCAATGAAAATTAACTGGGAAACAATTACTGGTGTTCTCTATTTGAGTATAGGTTCTACTGTAATTGCTGTTTCTTTGTGGAACTTATCGATACGAGCAATTGGTGCAAATAGAGCATCTATATTTTTAAATTTAATTCCAGTTTTTGGGGCAATATTTGCAATTAAATTTTTGGAAGAAAAGCTTTACATTTACCATATTATAGGTGGTAGTTTAATAATAGCAGGCATTCTTTTTGCTCTGCAAAACTTTGGTAGAGTAGTGTCTTCTCGGGAGAGTTAAAAACAATTTATTGGCTAAATTTTTTTTAAATAAAGTTGTATTAACGCGCATTTTATTTTTATGGGCTTTCCCTGTCTTATCTCTAAGTCCAAAAAGCTAAAATACGTTCCAAAGTCCAAAAAGCAGCAATCGTGCCCACAGGGTAAGCGGTTGCAATCCCAGTATGGGCTCTTGATAGACGATAGGCTTCCAAGGCTTTTGAGCGTAATAGCAGAATTGCCCCAAAAATAATTAATACGAAGATGATTTGACCAATTTCTACGCCGATGTTGAAAAATAAAAGTGCTGTAGGAAGTTCTGTAGAAGGCAATCCTACTTCTCTCAGAACGCTAGCGAAACCAAAGCCATGTAGAAGTCCAAATGAACTGGCAACTAGGACTGGATAACGAAAAGTTAAAGTGTTTTTGTTTGATCGAACAATTTCTGTGGCTAGGAAGACAATACTTAGTGCTATCACAGCCTCAACCGCCGGTATTGGTAGTGCTAGGATATTTAAAGTAGAAAGAGCTAATGTGAGGGAATGGGCTAGTGTGAAACCCGTTACAGTTATCAGTGTTCTTTTCCCAGTCCTTGCTATCAGGACTAAAAGAGCTACAAACATTAGGTGATCCCATCCTAACCAGATATGTTCAAGTCCAAGTTCTGTATAGTTTATTGCTATTTCCCAACGTTCAGGCTCTTCAGGTATTTCCCAAGCGAGCTCTCCAGGAGGAAGAAGACCTGATAGAAGAATTCCTTCGTACGTTTGTACTCTAATGACTGTTGTTAATGAGGGGTTTGATCCTGGGAAATTAAGTTGGAGAATCTGTCCACTAACACCATTTTGACAGAGGTAAAAATTTTCTGTTTGATAACTATCGCCTCGTAAAGTAGTTTGTGGTTGTGTTTGAGGCTGGCATCCATCTGACAATGAAACTATTGGTATTTGACCGCGAGGAACGGTTGAGGGGACCTTCCATCTCAATAACAGTGACTCAGACGAATTTTGTGTAGCGTCAATAAATATAGGGCGAAGGTCGTGACAAAAAACTGGCGCTGATATCAAAAAACATAAGCCTATTAAAAGTAATTTTCTGATTCTCATAAAGCAGACTGCATTTTTAAGGAATTAGATTGGGGTCGATTACAACATCATATTTATTCATAATTTCTTGAATTGCTAATTCTGTGTTTTCTCTTGCCTTAGCAGCACGCGCATCAGTTTCCACGCGATTTATGACCTCTTCAAAAGACGGCATTCTTTCTGGTTCCTGGTCTGTAACCATGATTAGATGAAAGCCAAAACTGGATTCAAAGGGTCCATTCCATATTGAAGTATTAGGTGCAATTTGAAAAAGAGCATCTGCTACTGAACCTCCGAAGTGACTTGCTATTAATTGGGGAGGACGTTCAATGTAATTAACAAAATAAGGGAATCGATCTCCATGGTTTGATGATTCTGAGAATGAAACATTTGATTCATTTAATTCAATTAGTTTTTCTTCTGCTAAATTTAATGCATTTTCTTGTCCACGTCTTTGTGCATTGAAAAATACATGTGTGAATGTAATAAAAGGATCAATATCATAATTTGATCTATTGTTTTCAAAGTAGCTTTGAATTTCTTCAGAGCTAAGTACGATTTCATCGTTAGAAAAACCTTCTGAAAGATATCGGAGTTTCTGAACGAGTCGACTGCGTATAATGTAATCATCACGGTCAAGTTCTAATGCTAATGCTTCTCTATGGAGAATTTCTTCACGTACTGCTTCTGCTATAAGGTCTTCTATTTCACGTTTTGTCATATCATCAAGGAAAAGCTCGAATTGTTCCCTGTCAAAGGCAACTGATTGATATTGAAGGCAAGTTAGTAGGGTTTCTCTGTCAACAATTACAGTGCTATTTTCTGATTCTTGATTACCAGTAATCTGAAATAAGACAAGCAGTCCGAGCCCTAGCCCAAGAAAGTGCAGTAATGGATCCTTTAGTAACGATTTTAGAGACATTTTTTTTATGGGACTTGCAATCCCCCTCCTGGTGGAACATTGCCTTGGGCACCACCACTACCAGGAACAATAATGGAAGAAGCAGCATCGCGTCTCATATCCTCAAGACGCTGCATTGCATCTGCCAAAGCATCTTTTGCTCCGTCACCAAATTTTTGGACAGCCTCTTCAATAGTACTTGCTTCTAATTCAAAATTTAGTGGTAACGCCCCAGCAGGCGTTAAAATTTGGGTTTGCCCTACGTATACCTGTTGACGTGTATTGTCTGTTGTCCCATCTATATTTACTGGGGTTAGAATCTGTAGGGTCCCGACTCGGCGATCGGTGTATGTTTCTTCTCGGTAGAGGTTTTCCGCCTCCATTTGTACTTCCATATCAAGTTGTTCTTCCGCCATGTTAGATAATTCCGTTTCTGTTTTATGATAATTGGGTTTTTTTAGAGCCTTATAGGCTAACATATACTTTATTGTATATATGTAAAAAAGCATTGTATTGAGGTTTATATGAGTTCGCCAAAAGTGATAACACCACTGGCTTTGTGGCAACAGAAAATGACACGACGAAAGGTGCTTTGTCGTGGTTCTGAGTTTGCTCTAATCTCTGCTATGAGTCCGGGGTATTTGTTTGCTCAACAAAACAACATTAACGTTAGTCTTGGATTTCAGGCTATACCGTTATCAAGCGCTGATGAGGTGATTGTTCCAAATGAGTATAAAGCTGAAATTCTTTTGAAATGGGGTGACTCTCTGTTTCATGGTATATCTGAATTAGACGCTACCGCAATATCTCAAGGGCAACTTATGCTGCCTCAAGCAGCTTTTGAACAGGCACATCAGTTTGGGTACAACTGTGATGGAATAGGCTTATTTGAATATGACGAAAATGAGGTAATAGTCTGTGTAAATCATGAATACCCTAATCCAGAACTTCTTTTTCCGGGTTATAGGGCGGCACAGCGAGCAGGGATAGCGGGTAACTTTATTAGGGAAAACCCTGGTTGTGTTGATTATATGAAGGCAACTGTGGGGCTCAGTATTGCCCACTTTGAAACTGGGAAAAACTGGTCTCTAAAGATGAATTCTCCATTTAATAGGAGGATAACAGCAAATACTCCTATGCTGTTATCAGGGCCTGCTCGTGGACATGAATTTTTTAAGAATTCTTCAGATATTGCAGGAACCCAGGCCATTGGGACCCTTTGGAATTGTGCAGCAGGAACTACTCCTTGGGGCACTTTTCTTACTGCAGAGGAGGGTGTAGATGAATATTTTGGAAATAGAGGCGCTGCAAACTTTTCGGAAGCAGTTGAAAGAGTGCATAACCGTTTTCGACCTAGGAGACGTGAAAGTAGATTTCGTTGGGAATTTGCTGATGAGCGATTTAATGTTGCATTAAACCCTAATGAGCCCTTTAAGTTTGGTTGGATAGTGGAAGTTGATCCGCTGGATGCAACAAAGCCCATAAAGAAAAGAACCGCATTAGGTCGATTCAAGCATGAAGGGGCAACCACTGTTTTAACTCGCAGTGGGCAGTTAGCCGTTTATATGGGTGATGACGAAGCTTTTGAGTATTTCTATAAGTTTGTTACTAATGGTATCTTTGATTTAGAACATCCAGAGCGTAATGTTGATTTGTTGGATTCCGGAACTCTATATGTTGCCCGGTTTAGTGATGATGGTACTGGTGAATGGATACCATTAGTTTGGCAACATGATTCAATATTATCTCCTAAGAATGGTTTCGCATCTCAAGCAGATGTTGTTCTTCGTTGCCGAGAGGCTGCAGATCTATGTGAAGCTACTCCTATGGATCGACCAGAAGATGTTGCTGTCCACCCTTCATCTAAGAAGGTCTACTTGGCTTGTACACGCAATTCAGATAGAGAAGGCGGTGAAGTAGAGTCAGCAGGTCGAATTATTGAGACTGATGCGACTCCTTCTAGTCCACGTGTTCCAAATCCTTGGGGACATATAATTGAATTATCTGAGAGAGAAGATGATGGAGCATCAACTTCCTTTGAATGGGAAATTTTCATTTTAGCTGGAGACCCCAAGGAGGGGGGGTTGTTGAGTTCATTAGTTTCTCAGGTAGAGGAATTCAATTCCGATAGTACTTACTTTGCTGGGTATAGAATTCCAGATGATATTAGTGCTTTTGGGTCACCTGATAACTTAACTTTTGATGCTGACGGTAACCTCTGGATAACAACAGATGGAGATCAGCCTAGAGGTAATAATGATGGTTGTTTTGTTTGTCCCACTGAAGGTCCTGAAAGAGGTGCTGTGCGTCAGTTCATGAGTGGCCCAATAGGTTGTGAGATTACAGGTTGCGAAATTACTCCAGATGGGAGCAGTATTCTACTTGGGGTACAACACCCGGGTGAGGGTGGAACTCTTGAGGAACCGATCAGTAATTGGCCTGAAGGTGGGAATGCGGCACCACGGCCTAGTGTGGTTCTAGTAAGCCCAGAGGATAAACTGCGTAAGTTGAGCGGCTAAGTAAAAGTAGGTTCAATTTTTCAATGTAAGTTACGATTCTATGTTGCGTCGATTGTTCGGAAAGGCTAGTTTGGATGCAATTATTTAATTTGGTTTCTTAATCTGTGAATTTTACACAACGTATTTTATTGTCAATGCTTGCGGGTATTGTCGTGGGAGTAGCTCTGAATATGGGCGGTCCATTAATTCCCGGCTTAAGTCAGTTTTTAGTTGATGGTTTGTTCTACGTCGTTGGTTCGATATTTGTCGCAATGCTAAAGCTCATGGTAGTTCCATTGGTCCTAGTGTCGTTGGTTTGTGGTGTTAATGCTATGGGCGATTTACGGACAATTGGTCGAGTTGGAGTTAAGACCCTCGGTTTGTATCTATTTACTACTGCGATAGCCATTATGTTGGCCCTTACCTTGGCTGGGATTATTGCCCCTGGAAGTGATTTCGATTTAACCGGAGAATTTTCTGAATATACCCCTAATACGGCGCCACCACTGGCTGAGGTGCTTATTAATATTTTTCCGGAAAATCCTATTCAAGCTATGGCTGATGGTCAAATGCTTCAGATTATAGTTTTTGCTTTGTTATTCGGGTTCGCGGCCAATCTTGCAGGGGAGCGAGGTAAACCTGTAGTTAAGCTTTTTAGTGATCTTAATGAGGTTATTTTGAAGATGGTGTTGATGGTGATTCAGTTAGCTCCTATTGGAGTTTTTGCGCTGATAAGCCGAACTTTTGCAACGCAAGGTATAGAGATCTTTGGTCCTCTTGTCGAGTACTTCATACTTGTTGGCGCAGTGTTGATATTACATTTGATGCTTACTTATAGCGTGATACTTAAATTTGTAGGGATTAATCCAATCAGGTTTCTTGCACAGATGCGAGCCCCAATGTCATTTGCTTTCAGCACCTCCTCATCTGCAGCAACCATACCAGTAACTCTTGAATGTCTAGAAAGACGTTTAGGTGTTAAAAAATCAATAGCGTCGTTTACTGTCCCTTTGGGAGCAACCATTAATATGGATGGAACCGCCATAATGCAGGGAGTAGCAACGGTTTTTATTGCTAATGTTTATGGTATCGATTTGGCGTTTTCTGATTATCTTACTGTAGTCTTGACTGCTACTTTAGCCTCAATTGGAACAGCTGCCGTACCAAGTGCCGGGCTTATTATGCTAGCTATGGTCTTGGGTCAAGTTGGTCTTCCTGTTGAAGGCATTGCTTTAATAATAGGCGTGGATAGATTATTAGATATGTTAAGAACAGCAATTAATGTGGCTGGCGATGGTACAGTAACTTGCGTTGTTGCCAGAAGTGAAGATGGCTTGGATTTTTCTTCTTATAACGAATCAGGGATAACAAAAAAATCTGGATCGATGTTTATATCTGCTGACAAAAGCCCTAGAGGTAAATGATGAGTGCAATGCCAAAAATCATTCTAGTCGGTTGTGGCAACATGGGTTTTGCTTTAACACGCGGTTGGCTGAACAATGGTTGGTTAAAATCTGACATAGTAGCTGTCGATCCTAGTGATTCTGCAAGGCAGAAAGTCACTGATTTAGGAATTTTAGCAACAGAAAAAATTAGCACCGACCCACAGGCCGATATCATTGTTCTTGCAGTTAAACCTCAGCACTTAGGTGAGACTTTGCCTGCTTATAAGCAATTTCTTAATAGTGATCCAGTTTTTCTGAGTATTGTTGCTGGGAAACCTATTGTCTTTTTAGAAGATATTCTTGGTAAGAATGCAGCAATTGTAAGGGGGATGCCAAATACGCCTGTTTCTGTTGGTAAGGGTATGACTGCTTTAGTAAAAAACAAAATGGTCAAGAAAAATCAAATGACTGCCTCTGAAAAATTGATGGGAGCAGTAGGTCGGGCCACTTGGTTAGAAGATGAAAGCTTAATGAATGCTGTAACTGGAATTTCTGGAAGTGGGCCTGCGTATGTATTTTTAATCATAGAAGCTCTAAGTAAAGCTGGTGTTAATCTAGGATTGAGTGAAGAACTATCTGGGGAGCTTGCTCTTATGACAGTTGCAGGAGCAGGTGAATTAGCTTTCAAAAGTGACTTATCTCCAACTGAGTTGCGTAGGCGTGTAACCAGTCCAGGGGGTACTACCGAGGCTGCTTTGAATGTTTTAATGAGAAATGAAGAACTTGTAGATCTTTTCAAAGATGCGGCACATGCAGCCGCTGATCGCGGTAGAGATCTTGCGTAGACTAGTTAGCTTACCTCATAGGGTTAGATAGGCTAAAGCTATGATTACCAGCAAAAATGCTCCGATTATGTAGGTTAAGCGTGGCTTTAATGCCGGTGGTTCGTTTGTTTTCTTAGATCTAGAGTCCAAGTGTTTTGTAAGTTTTTCAAAAAATTCATCTGCGATTTTACGAGTTGCTCCCACTATAAGCCTAGAGCCAATTTGAGCAAGACGTCCGCCAACTTGAAAAGTTGCTTCATAACGTAGAATAGTCCCATTTGTATCTTCCTTGAGAATGACATCAGCATGTCCTTGGCCAAAACCAACTGCGCCAGCCTTACTTGTACCTTCCAGTCGATAACTTTTTGGTGGAGCAGCATTAGTAATATGGAGTTCAGTATTAAAGCTTGCCTTGACTGGGCCTATCACCAATTTTATTTTTGCGCGATAGTGATCCTTTTTGACTCGATCAAATGATTCGCAGCCAGGAATACAGTTTTTCAGGGTTTCAGGGTCTAGTAGACTTTTCCACGCCTGTTGTCTTGGTATCCCAATGAGATATTCGCCTGACATGTCCATGATAAGTCTAGAGGTTAGCTCGAATTGGTAGAGAGATCATTATGCAAGGGCGTGTATATTACCTTTGTTTTTAATACAGTGGTAATTAGTAAGCAGGATTAGCAAGTAGAGTAAGCAATCGAGAAATTGATAAATAAACTTCATGAATTTTGTATTAATTAGCTTTAAAGGTGCGTGAGGATGCAAGAAGTAGTAATAGTCGATGGTGTGCGTACTCCAATTGGGGCATATGGTGGTGCATTAAGTGATACGCGACCAGATGACTTGCTAGCCATAACTTATCAGGCACTAGTTGAGAGAACAGGTTTGGACCCTTTTTTAATTGATGATATTTATGCCGGTTGTAGTAATCAGGCAGGGGAAGATAACCGAAATGTTGCTCGGATGTCGGCCTTGCTTGCTGGGTTTCCCAGTTCAGTTCCCGGAGTTACGATCAATCGGCTTTGTTCATCTGCATTGGAGTCGGTTAACCTCGCGGCTAAATCGATTCTTGCCGAAGAGGTGGCGATCTGCATTGGTAGCGGAGTTGAATCTATGAGTCGTGCCCCTTGGAGTGTTCCAAAGCCAACTGCTGTACCAACGACAGCAGTGCCTACTATGTACGATACAACTGTTGGGTGGCGTTATAACAACCCTCGAATGGATGAGTTATACCCAATAATTAGTCTAGGACAAACAGCAGAAGTAATTGCCAAAGAAATGCAGATAAGTCGTGCCGATCAAGATGCTTATGCACTAGAGAGCCAGCGTCGGGCAATTGAAGCAATAAATCTTGGTAAATTTCAAGATGAAATTATCCCTATAGATATAAAAGATAGAAGAGGTAATGCTCAACATTTATCAGTTGATGAGCATCCTAGATACAAAATAGTAGATGGCAGCTACGAATTGGATACCAATTTGGAAAAGTTAGCAAAGTTAAGGCCCGCATTTAAGAAAGAGGGCACGGTTACCGCAGGCAATTCTAGTGGGATAAACGATGGGGCTGCGGCGTTGCTCATAATGAGTCGAGAAAGAGCAGATATGTTAGGTATGAAGCCGCTCGTGAGATGGGTCGGTTCTGCGGTGGCGGGAGTAGATCCAGGAGTTATGGGATACGGTCCAGTACCCGCAACTGAGAAATTACTTAAGCGTATAGGAATAGATCTGGAAGATATTGGTTTGATTGAGATTAATGAAGCCTTTGCGGCTCAAACAATCGGTTGCATGAGAAAGCTTGGATTAAAATCTGAAATTACTAATGTTAATGGCGGTGCAATTGCACTTGGACATCCTACGGGTTGTTCAGGTGCTAGGATCTTAGTAACTCTTCTTCACGAAATGAAACGTAGAGCTATATCAATGCCTAGACCGTACTATGGGCTTGCAACATTATGTGTTGGAGTAGGGATGGGTGTTAGCACCCTAGTAGAGTGGATTGCGGATTAACTATTAATGTTTATTTGAAAAAATAGATCTAAAGAATTCGCATTGAGAAATCAATAGCTTTAACGTTTTTGGTCAAGGCTCCTATTGAAATATAGTCTACCTTTGTCTTAGCCAACGCTTTGATTTTTTTAAGATCGATACTGCCCGACGCCTCCAGCTTTATATGAGGAGCGCAAGCATCTCTTTTTAGAACAGCTTCTTGAATTTTCTCTATAGAAAAATTATCTAAAAGAATACGGTCAGCATCAGATGTCAGAGCGATAGATAGCTCATCTAGCGTTTCTACTTCAATTTCCAGCAGAACGCTTGGATTTTTTTTTCTAGCGGCAGTAACAGCAGTCCTTATTCCCCCACAGGAAGAGATATGATTTTCCTTGATTAAAAAGGCATCGAACAGTCCTTGCCGGTGATTGTTTCCTCCACCACAAAGAACAGCATATTTTTGTGCTGCTCTAAGTCCGGGTATAGTTTTTCTTGTATCTAATATTTTTGTATCACTACCCTTTACGGCATCCACGTAAACCTTTGTGGTTGTTGCTGTTGAAGATAGGAGTTGTAAAAGGTTTAGTGCTGTGCGTTCCCCGGTTAATAATGAACGTGCAGAGCCTAATAAGGTACAGATTACTGAGTTTGTGGGTACTGTATCTCCATCTGCATAGTGCCACTTAATAGTCTTAATACCACCGAGTTGCTGAAAGACTTCAGAAAACCACGGTATACCACAAAGTACACAAGCTTCACGCACTTTGACTTCTGCCTTCACTGTGGCGCTTTTATCAATTAAGTCTGAAGTTAAATCGCCAGATCCAATATCTTCATTAAGCGCATATGTAACCGCTTGAGTGATTGTTATTAGATCTAATTCGGCTGAAAGATCTAATAGTTGATCTTTCATGAAAGTAACCTGTTGTTATTAAAACGTTGCGTTTAAATAAGCCCGGTAAGACCTTTTTCTTGACCGGGCTTAAATTATTGGCAGGTTATTTCTAAAGAAAAAATCCGCCGTGACCATAACCAACCATACTCATTAGCATTGGTATGGAAAGTAATGTATTGGTACGGGATGCTAGAAATGCAACACGCCGTGCTTTGGCTATTTCATCTGCCGTCGCTTCAACCATTCCTAGAATTTTTTTCTGGTTGGGCCAGATTAAAACCCAGACATTGAATAACATAATTGTTCCGAGCCAGGCGCCTATTCCAATGATGAAGCCCCCCATTCCTCTGAGCATAAATGCATCAGATAAAATGCCTAGATGGCCTAGATAAGCTGCACCAGAGACCCATGTAACTACTGCTCCCCACCTGAACCACCATAAAGCGCGAGGCGCAACATATTTTGTGATCCCTGCTCCACCAGGACCACCTTCATCCGCTGCAGCATCAGCAAGTGCAGGGACTTGTACAAAGTTAAAATAATAGAGCAATCCGATCCATGTTATTCCTGCAAGAACATGAATCCATACAATGAAAGTGTTTACATTAAATCCGATCCCCATGGAAAATGATGCTATGAGCACGGCAAGCACCACACCAGCTGTAATTGTACCTTTGACGCTGTTCAGTGGATTCATAGAATACTCCTCTCGATGGATGTTTTTTGGGTCAGTTTAGCATTCTAGGCAAAATATTTTTGCCTATATTCCCTTGAAGAATAGGTTACAGAACCTCATTATTCAATCATTCTTAATTTAAAATCCGCTTGACTTTTTAGTATAGGTGATGGTTGTTTTTCTAGGAGGCCAGTAGGCAATGGATGTAAATGAACGGATTAAAGGTCAGTTGAATAGCTCTTCGGTTTTGCTTTACATGAAAGGGACTCCTGATTTCCCACAGTGTGGTTTTTCTGCGCAAACTGTAGCTGCGCTTCGTGCTGTTGGGGCTCAGTTTTCCTTTATCAACATTTTTGAAGATCCTGAGATACGTGAAGGGCTTAAGGTTTATTCTAATTGGCCAACATTTCCTCAGCTTTATATAAATGGAGAACTCATTGGAGGTTGTGACATTGCTTTAGAGCTTTATCAGTCTGGGGAGCTTAAACAACTAATTGATTCCGCTGCATCAGATCAAGCGGAGAAACTAGAAGACTAATCAATAATGAGATTGTCGTAAATAGGTTTAAACCTGTTTATTACTTCACAGAATAGTAAGGCAGTCATCTGTGCATCATAAAGCGCTGAATGTGCTTGTGTTTCATCCCAATCCAATCCTGCTGCTACAACGGCTCTGGCTAATACAGTTTGTCCAAAAGCCAGCCCCCCAAGAGTGACTGTATCGAAGCTCGAGAAAGGATGAAATGGGTTCCGTTTGATATTAGTCCGTTCTGCAGCAGCATTTAAAAATTGCAAATCAAAGAAAGAATTATGTCCTACCAAAATTGCACGGTTACATTTTTGTTCTTTGACTTCACTTCGAACGTTTTTAAATATCTGTCGTAAGGCATCTTCTTCATCTATCCCAAGGCGAAGTGGATGAAAGGGGTCAATTCCGGTAATTTCTAGTGATGCTGGATCGATTCGTGAGTCAGGAAAGGGTTTGACATGATGATGTAGTGTTTTTCCTGTTTTTAACTTTCCATCGCTATCTAGTTCAATAAATACCGCTGCTATTTCAAGTAAGGCGTCTGTTTTTGCAATAAATCCCCCTGTTTCTACATCGACCACTACTGGTAGGAATCGTCGGAATCGTTGATCGATTCCTGGCGATTGCTCATTTGATACTTCAGAGTATCCGCTTGATTGATTCATCTGAGTTTTTCTACAAGTTCTGTCGGGTTTGACTCAGATAGTAATTCCAGAGTTAGTTTTACACCAAACCCTGTAATCTCTGAGGGAATATGTGCAAGTCCACCCTTATGTTGTCCGGCACTCATGTCTAAGTGGATCCAAGGTATTTCATTTGGAACAAATTTTGAAAGGAAACGAGCAGCAAGTATATGGTCTCCATACCCAATTTCAGAACATTGTTTGATGTCGGCCACATTACTCTTAATAAGCTCATCAAAATCTTCATCCATTGGGAAAGGCCAGACGCGCTCCCCAGACTTAACACCTGCCAAATAAAGGATTTTATTTGCTTTAGTTCGAT
>PBDA01000061.1 GCA_002718345.1 Rhodospirillaceae bacterium | reverse complement strand
TGTTGATAAAATTATTTTAGCTAGTCCTAGTGCTGTTTTAGGACTAACTAATCAAGTGCACTTCGATAACGCAGTAGAAATATTTTCTATCGGACCATCAACAAGTCGTGCGGTACAAGCTGCTGGCTTAGAAGTAACAGCAGAAGCTGCCGAGCCAAGTCTAAAGGGGCTAATGGAGATAATGAAATGAGCAATGCGACTATAAATACTTCAGGACGTTCTCGGCCAAGGAGGTTAAGAAAAAATCAGACCGTACGTAACCTCGTAGCCGAAACATATATTTCACCTTCACAATTTATCGTACCTCATTTCGTACTTGGTACTGAAAATGCAGAAATCCCAATTCCATCGATGCCAGGCATTTCAGAACTAGGCCTGAACAATTTACTAAGCACAATTGATGCAGACCTAAAAATAGGAATTAGCTCTGCACTACTGTTTGGGCACCCAGATAATGCAGCACACAAGACAGCAGATGGGAAAGCTGCATGGGACCCAAATGGTGCAGTGCAAAAGGCAGCAAGCAATCTTAAAAAAGAATTTGGCGACAACCTAAATGTTATGACTGATGTATGTCTGTGCGCCTATACAGATCATGGACACTGTGGGCTTATCGAAAATGGGAATGTACTTAACGATGCCTCACTTGATCCACTAGTAAGAACAGCACTAAGCCATGCGGAAGCAGGTGCAGATGTGGTAGCACCATCAGATATGATGGATGGCCGTGTAGCAGCTATACGTGATGGTCTTGATAAGGCCGGGCACTCGGATGTTATTCTACTTGCATATGCCGTGAAATATGCATCTGGTTACTATGGTCCATTTCGCGATGCCGCAGATTCAGCCCCTAATAAAGGGGATCGTCAAAGCTACCAAATGGATCCACGCAACTTGCTAGAAGCCTTGAGAGAAGCAAAACTTGATGAACAAGAGGGTGCAGATATGCTGATGGTAAAACCTGCTCTTGCCTATCTTGATGTCATCCAAGCTGTTCGTAATTCGAGCGTATTACCGCTTTGTGCCTATAACGTATCAGGTGAGTATGCTGCGATAAAAGCAGCTTCAGCTAATGGGTGGCTTGACGAAGCCACCGTGGTTAGGGAGAACTTGATGGCAATACGCCGAGCTGGGGCTGATCAAATCATAACTTATCATGCAAGGGATGCAATCAAAGGAAAATGGCTGTGAGTAAACACTCTGCCAAAGAACGATCTGAACTTTTGTATAAGAGAGCACTTGCCTCATTACCAGGAGGGGTGAGTTCTCCTGTAAGAGCTTTCCATGGAGTAGGAGGAACGCCACTAGTTATTCAATCAGCAAATGGCTCCGAGATAGTTGATGAAGATGGAAACCAATATCTTGATTTCATAGGATCTTGGGGGCCACTTATACTTGGGCACACTCATCCTATGTTGACTCAGGAAATTAGAAGGTCTGTACAACAAGGCACCTCGTTTGGAGCCCCATCGAGACCAGAAATTGAACTAGCAGAACTAGTGGTAGAATCCTATGCAGGAATCGAACAAGTACGTTTTGTATCATCTGGTACAGAGGCCGTTATGAGTGCAATACGCCTAGCGCGTGGTGCTACTCAACGTGATTTGATTGTTAAATTCTCAGGCTGCTATCACGGTCATGTGGATTATTTGCTTGTTGCTGCAGGTTCTGGGCTAGCTACCTTTGGTACACCATCATCAGCTGGTGTGCCTAAGCCCTTTGCTGAACTCACTCGTGTTTTGCCTTTGGATGATGAAGATGCATTAATCAAACTCTTCAAAAAAGAAGGTAACAAAATTGCAGCCGTAATAATCGAACCAGTACCGGCCAATAATGGCTTATTACTTCAACGGCCGAAATTTCTAAAAACCCTGCGTGATATTTGTACTAAATACGGAGCTCTATTAGTTTTCGACGAGGTGATATCTGGATTTCGATTGGGTCTAGCTGGTGCCGCAGCGCATTACGCCATACAACCCGATCTAGCAACGTTTGGGAAAGTGATTGGCGGGGGTATGCCAGTTGGTGCTTTTGGCGGGTCAAAAAAAATTATGAAGCATTTGGCTCCACAAGGTGATGTCTATCAAGCAGGTACGTTGTCAGGGAACCCCGTCGCTATGTCAGCAGGCTTGAAGACTCTCCGTTACATGATAGAAAACCAAGGTTGGCGAAAACTAGAGGCACTTGGAGAATATCTTGAAAAAAAAATTAGCACAGTACTAAAAACAAGTCCGATACCAGCAAGTCTTGTCAGGATAAGCTCTATTTTCTGGATTGCATGGGGATCAAACACTCCTCCGCGGAGTGCGGAATCTATCCATAAAAATGCTGTTAAATACTATAAGGCTGTTTTTCATGGCCTCCTCAATCGAGGAATATCTATAGCGCCATCAGCATATGAAGTAGGTTTCCTTTCTCTTGCTCACACTAAAGATGATATAGATAAGTTATCAAACAGTTTAGCTTATGTATTAGCTGAAAATTTCTCAGAATTTAAGTTCCAAAACAGATCCCAAGAAAATAAAAAAATGACGGGGAGCACACCATGATGCTAAAGCGTGACCCTACAAAGGCATTGCAATTTGGCTTTCTCGCGCTACTGATTTTTTCCACAGCACTAATTGCCTTCTGGATAACAGACTTAGCTAGAATGGTAAACGATGATAGAGATCGTTTGGTTGCTTTATATGAATCAGATGCACTTGCTGTTACTGCAGCATTATCAGGGTCTACAGAGACACTGCCAGATCTAATGCCTCATCTAGAGATAGATTCAACAACTGGTAAAGCTAACGTTCTTGGAGAAGCAGTTCAAATTCTTGATGATAGCGCTTCTTCTAGAATCAACCGATACACTTGGGAAGGAGGGTTCTTCCTGCTAGTACTGCTTGGCGGAATGACCGTCCTTACTCGAACAATAAGACATGACAATGATTTAAGAAAAAGACAACAAAATTTTCTTGCAGCTGTGTCTCATGAATTTAAAAGTCCTTTAGCAAGTATGCGACTATCAACTGAGACTTTGATGATGCGTACTGAAAATTCAGATACACAACGACTTGGTTCAAGAATACTTGCAGATGGAGAAAGGTTACTACGCATGGTAGATAATCTATTAGATACCACTAGAATAGAAGAAGGAAAACTAGATCTTAGAAAAGAATCTGTCTTTCTCCGAGAAGTTGTTGAGGCAACAACCGCAGAACTTAATGAAAGGGCATTAAGCAATGGAATTATATTTGAAATAGATATTGACCCCAATCTTGCCTTTGTTGCTGACCCCACAACTCTTGAAACAATTTTAATAAATCTTATAGACAATGCCATTAAAGCGTGTGCTGCAGGAAACGGAACTTATATAAAAGTAAGCAGTGAACTTTTAGGGGCCTGTGTTCAATTCTCTATAGAAGATGATGGCATTGGGTTTCCTCAAGAAGATGCAGCCATGATATTTGAAAAGTTCTATCGATTAGGTGACGAACTGAGAAGAACTACACCTGGCACTGGCTTGGGTTTGTATATCGTTCGGCAGTTGGTAGAACTCTCTGGAGCAAAAATAAAAGCAGAGAGCAAGAGACCTGCAAATGGCGCCATAATCAAAGTTATATGGCCCACACCGGAGCTTAAGTGAATCAATTAAACGCACATCGCATTCTTATTGTTGAAGATGAAGAACATCTTGCTGATGGAATCCGTGAGAACCTTCAAGCTAAAGGGTATGAAATTTCTATTGCTTATGATGGACAAGAGGCATTTAAAATCGCGACGAAAGAATCTTTTGATCTCATTCTAATGGACGTGATGATACCTAAGATGGATGGCCTACAAACCTGCGAAGAATTGAGAAAAAACGGAACACAAACGCCAGTTCTATTTTTAACAGTCAAAGGCGATCCAGAAGATCGAATTCGCGGCCTAGAAGCAGGGGGAGATGATTACCTGGCCAAGCCTTTTCATCTTAAAGAACTTCTGTTACGCGTGGCAGCTATCTTGAGACGTGCAAACTGGTATAACCAAACAAAAGTTATACTTAACTTTGGAGGTAATGAAGTTGACTTTCAAACCTATCATGCTAGATCTTGGGATGACGCTGTACATTTACTAACCCACAAAGAAGCCATGATCCTAAAGGTACTTGCCGAACAAGTAGGCAAGATTGTGCCAAGAGAAGACATATTGGATAAGGTCTGGGGATATGAAGTATTTCCATCAACTCGCACGATTGATAATTTCATTGTTAGATTAAGAAAACGTTTCGAAAAAAATGTTGAAGTACCAGAACACTTTCATACTGTTCGAGGCGTAGGTTATCGTTTCACGGAACAGCCGGAGATTCCTCAAAATGACTAAAGATCGGCTAATAATGAAAGCTATAAGACGTGAAGAAACCCCAAGGCGACCACTATGGATTATGAGGCAAGCAGGTCGCTACCTTCCTGAATATCGTAATTTGAGAAAAACGCATTCATTCAAAGACTTATCTCAATCGCCAGACCTATCAACTGAGGTAACTCTGTTACCCCTCAAACGCTATCCCCTTGATGCTGCGATCATATTTGCTGATATCATGAGTCCACTTCCTGCCTTGGGAATTCAGTTTGATTTTGATCCGGGCCCAGTAGTAGCAAACCCTATTCGATCACAAAAAGATGTTGCTGCACTTATGCCCTCTGACCCCGAGAAACTTGCACCCGAAGTTGTAACTGCACTTCAACAGACACGTGAAGTTATACCAGAGGAAACCGCACTGCTTGGATTCTGCGGTGCACCCTGGACATTAGCTGCTTATTTAGTGGAAGGACGAGGAGTGAAGGATTTTCCTACACTACGAGGGTTTGCTGCAGCACAACCTGAAGCAATGAACTCTCTTCTGAAAAAACTTTCTGATGCTATGGCAATGTACCTCATTAACCAAGCTAAGGCTGGTGCCGATGCAGTACAAATCTTTGACTCATGGGCAGGCATTTTGTCTCTAAATGATTGGGAAAAACTTATTCGTCCACATCTCCAAACAATGTTAGAGAAAGTAGGTGAAGCTGGTGTACCTAGAATATTATTTCTTCAAAATGCACCGCATCTATTAGACGCTTACGCAAGTCTGCCAGCAGAAGTTTTAGCTATTGATTGGAGGATAAACATAGAAGATACACAAAAGCGCTATAACACTCATGCAATCCAAGGGAACATAGACCCTGCGATTCTGCTCCAAGGTGCTGACCCCACTGAACAAGCTGCCAAGCAATTAATAAATAAAGTCAATCCTATTGGGCATATTGTCAATTTAGGTCATGGCATCCTTCCTAAGACCCCTCTAGAGAGTGTAGAGGCCCTAATTGACGTTGTGCATAACGAGAAAATCAGATGAACCAAGAAATCGAAAAAAAAACTGATGGAAAGAATGCCAAACTGAAAAAAAATAATCCATCGGTTGATTTAAGTGAAAAAGGAATGAAAGACGGACGGCCTATTTCTATTGACCGACGTCTATTCATGAAATTTACTTCTTTCGATCAATGCGAAAACATAGAAGCTGTAACCGGTGTTTTATCCAAGGAACAAGTAGAAGGAGCTTTATACCTAGATGCTAATAATCCAAATGGCATAGGCCTGATCTCGTTATCTGAAGACCCTGATTATTTTGTAAAAGAACTTAGAGATATTTATAACAGTCCTCCATTTTCATCTATGGTACACAAAGATGAATTCGATATGCTCGGACGCACTTACTCCATTGGATACGAACCCAACTTGGAAGAAACATTATTTGAGAAACCGCGTCATAAAGTTTTAAATCCTGAATATTCTTGGGCTGTATGGTACCCGCTACAGCGTTCGAAGGCCTTCTATGTGCTGCCAGAAGCAAAGCAACGCCAAATACTTGCAGAGCATGGCTCTATCGGAAAGCGTTATGGTTTCGCAGGTCTCGCTGCCGATGTTCGCCTTGCCTGTCATGGCCTAGACAAAAACGATAATGACTTCATCATCGGTCTTCTTGGACCTAACCTATTCCCATTATCTGCGGTTGTACAAGAAATGCGTAAAACAGAGCAAACTTCTCAATTTTTAGACAACCTTGGACCTTTTTTCGTAGGGAAGGTAGCCTGGCAAAATACATTAGATGGGTGATCTTTGAATTCTTCTAAATTTTTTTTTGACAACGAAGGTAATGATTACGATGCAATACTAGTTATTTCCTTTGGAGGTCCTGAAGGACCCGATGACATCATGCCATTTTTGGATAACGTGCTCAAAGGTCTTAATGTTCCGACACATGTCAAATCTAATATTGCAAAACGTTATGAGCGTTTTGGTGGGATTAGTCCAATCAATCAAGAAACACGCTCTTTTATTGAAACACTAGAATCCAAAATTCAAAAAAATGGGCCACAACTTCCAATCTATTGGGGCAATCGTAACTGGAACCCTCTGCTAACTGAAACTGTCAATCAGATGGCTGAGGATGGAATAAAAAATGCTATCGCTTATGTGACAAGCACCTTTAGTTCCTATAGTGGTTGCAGAAAATATAGAGAAGATCTCTATGAGGCTATTCAAGGAATTGATAACCCACCTAACATCGACAAGCTACGAGTAGGCTATAACCACCCAGGATTTATTACAGCGGTAAGCGACAAAACACGCTTGGCAATTGCAGAGGCGGATGCTCCATCGGAAAAGACATTAGTTATGTTTACAGCACATAGCCTGCCTTTATCCATGGCCAAATGCACTGATTATGAAGTGCAATTGCGAGAAGCTTGTTATCTCGTGGGGCAGTCTATTGGACTAATATCATGGCAACTCGCCTATCAAAGCAATAATGCTTCCTACGGTGAACCTTGGCTTGAACCAGATATTTCCGATGCACTTGAACAGGCTAAGACAGATGGATACTCCCACATAATAATCGTGCCTATAGGTTTTGTGTGTGATCACATGGAAGTAGTACTTGACCTTGATATCGAAGCAAAGGAACAAGCTGAAAATCTCGGATTAAATATGATTCGTGCTGCTACAGTTGGTAACCACCCAGCCTATATTGAGATGGTACGTGATTTGATTATGGAACGTATCAGCAAAGACCCTGAGCGTAAGTACCTAGGTAATCGAGGGCCAAATGGGGATTACTGTCCCCCTGATTGCTGCCTCTCTGGTAGACCAAATGAGAAAAAACCAACTCTTTGTGGCATAGGAACCTGATGTCAGATGTTCATCATGATGAGGTCATTGTTATAGGTGCTGGACTGGCAGGGCTTGCAGCTGCTTTACATCTTCAAAATCAAGGAATCAGTGTCCAAGTCATTGAGGCTCAGGAACATGTTGGAGGCAGAGTTCATTCAATGCGCCAGCACGGTAGCAATAAAGAAGCAGGAGGCACCTACATAGGAGCAGGATACAAATCTGTCGTTGGAGCCGCTAAAGATTATGGTATAGAACTAATTGATGTTACGCCTACATTAGAATTTTTTCGGGAACAAGAATTAGTTTTAAACGAAAAAATAATTCGTCAAGCGGAATGGCCAGTACATCCCGCTAATCCTTTTCCAAAAATGGATAAATCCTATATGCCATGGAACTATAGCCGTATATTAACCGTTCGAGAAAATCCCCTGAAAGAACCAAAAGATTGGTTAAATCCTAGTCAGTCACATAATGATATTTCTTTATTTTCATGGATGAAGAAACTTGGCTTATCTGAAGAAGCAATTAACCTAGCCTATGGAATCAACGTAAGCTTCGGAAATAATGCTCATGATGTCTCAGCATTATTAATGTTATTTCGTGCGGCATTTTCATCGCACCAACGTCGATATGCAAAAGAGGGAATCATTGGATACACGGCCCTAAATGGCGTACAACAAATACCTATAGCAATGGCTAATGCGCTCTATAAAGAACCACATTTAGGCAAGGTAGTGAAAAGCATAGATGATGATGGGTCTTTGGAAATTCGCTGTGCTGACGGCGCTACCTATAGAGCTCCCCATGTTATTTGTTCAATACCATTAGGGGCCTTACGTGATGTTGCAATCAAACCGCCACTTAGTAAGCTACAGCATAAGGCAATTATAGATATTCCTTCACAACCCACCACACAGATTTTTTTAGCTCATAAGTCTAAATTCTGGGAATCTGATGGTCTTAAACCAAGCATGTATACCAATGGCGTGGCTGGAATGATTGCAGCAGCTCGAAATGGAGAGGATCCTAACGAAGTAACTAGCTTCACAGCTTGGACTATGGGCTCGAATGCCCAAATTCTAGATAAGTTACCTGTTGATGAAGCTGGGAAACTAATAATTCAGGAAATTGAAAAAATCAGGCCCTCCGCTCAAGGACAACTTGAGTTCCTTGGTCTTAAATCTTGGGGAGCAGATCCATTTGCTAGAGGTGGTTGGGCTTACTTTCGACCTGGACAGGTCACACAGCTTTATAAGGCAATAGGCAAGCCTCATGGGAATCTTCACTTCTGTGGTGAACATTTAAGTATTGCCAATCGAGGAATGGAAGGTGCTATGGAATCAGGCAAACAAGCTGCAACGCAAATTCTTAACAAAGATATTACGAAACAAATGAACTTAGACTAAAGCTATGTTATTCCATTTTCTATGGTAGCATCATAGGCACTATGGATGATGAAGTGTTTGTATGGCCTGTCGTTCTTCAAGATATTTTTGGTACTGATCATCCATTACCATACGAGACTTAATTGTGATTTGATAAATACCCATCAAACCAAGCAACATTTCTGATATTTCTCGAACTGCTTGCATACCCGATTCAGCGGCTGTCATATAATCAACCAGCCCCTCACCTACCACAAAGTCTTCAAGCAAAGGAGCAGATTTTTGACGAACCATAATTCGTATTCCACAAACGGAAGCAATACTTAGATCATTGATATCATCAAAAACACAAATCAATTCTCCAGCCTCTAAATCCAAAGCGTAATCAAAAAACAATTCATCAATTACCGATCGCTTATTTTTTACTCCCTGATAAATACTATGGAAGTGTTCTCTATCCGCCAAAAACTTTGCTGAATCATTCATCTCTCCAGTAATTATTGCCGTCAAAAGCTGAGATTTGTTCAAAAGCCAGAAGCCATATCTGAGCATGTTGACGCCCATAGAATCATTTTCACTATAGGTGCTTCCTGAACCAACACCTTTTATGCCGTTATTGAAAACACCGTCCCAGTCAAAAATAAGTCCTCGGATATTCTGTAGGCGAGCTGCCAAATCAGATGGGTCAGTGTGAAAAACCCCACCCCGCGATATAAATCGGTCTGCAATTTTAGAGATGTTCTTGTCCAAGCAACCCAATCTTGACTAGATCCTGAATATCTAAATGACCAGAAGGCTGGTTTCCTTCCATTACGACAATACTATCTACTTGAGACTCTTTAAAAAGCTTAACGGCTTGATCAAGAGAAGCATCTTGTTCGATAGTAATGGGATTCCTTGAAAATCCAATCTCTTCTATGGTTTTTGTTAGAATTTTTTCCCCATTCTCTTGAAGCCTTCGGCGCAGGTCTCCGTCTGTAAATACTCCTGCAATATTTCCTTCTGAATCCACAAGAGTTACAGCCCCTAAACGAGACTCTGTCATTTTTACCATAGCTGATGCTAAGGTATCTGATGTCATACAAATAGGGTTTTCAGGTCGCATGAGGCTGCCAACACTCTGCGTCATTAGTTGAGTATGTTCCCAAAATTGGGCCGTGCCAGCGGCAGTTAGAGAGTTGTCACAAAGACGATTAATCACATTAAAAGGGGCTGTGCAGACATGAACCCCGGCAAGCAAGGCTTGGCGAACATGTTCTGGATAACGCACCGAAGAAAACATTACTTTTGACTGGTAATTATGTTTATTAATGACTTCTACGCACTGTTCATAGAGCTTAATAGCATCATGTCCCTGGTCCTGTAACCGTCCAGCTAATGGGCAAACAAACGCTGCGCCAGCTTCAATAGCCATGTATGCCTGATTAAGTGTGTATATAAGATGTACGTTGACACGATGTCCCTTGGCTGTAAGTCGCTGACACGCTATTAAACCCTCATTAGATATAGGTACCTTAAACACAGGCTCTTGCTTTAAAGGCAAAGCCAGTATTCTTTTGGCTTCATTTATTATGGAATCTGGTGTTTCACCCAAAGCCTCTACTTGTAATTCAGGAACCATGCCAGATAATTTGACGATGGCGCTATCAATATCCTTAATCCCATGACGATGCATGAAGGTAGGGGTTGTAGTAAGTCCTTTGATGAAACCAAACTCTAACGCCTGTTCAATTTCATCAAAGTCTACTGAATCTAGATAAAGGTCCATTTATTATCCTTCTAGTGAACCAATTGTCCCCTTACAAGATTGTGTATCTCCAGTAGAGGTTTCACAAATTCTGATAATTGGTCCAGATAGTACTGACTTGCAGCATCACATAATGCCTCAGGTGGATTCGGATGCGTTTCGATAAAGATGCCATCAACACCTGCAGCTACACCAGCCCTAGAGAGTACGGACAAAAATTCTCGAGTACCACCTCTCGGGTCTTTACTTGGAATTCCATATTTACGTATCGTGTGAGTAATATCAAAAACTACGGGATAACCAATTTGGTTTAACAAAAGAAAACTACGAGGATCTACAACTAAATCGTTATAACCAAAAGTATATCCACGCTCCGTAAGCACTATCCTTTCATTCCCAGAGTCTTCTACTTTTTTCACAGGTTTAGACATATTATCTGGAGCGATAAACTGGCCATGCTTTAGATTTATCACACAACCTGTTTTAGCTGCAGCCACAACTAGTTCGCTCTGCATACACAAGTAAGCTGGAATTTGGATAACGTCTACAACATGAGCTGCTGGTGCTGCTTGATCTGGATAATGTATATCAGTAAGAACAGGCAAACTGAATTCTTTTTTTATTTTTTCTAATATTCTGAGTCCTTCATCTAATCCTGGGCCTTGATAATAGTCTAATGAACTACGGTTATCCTTGGAAAAGGACGATTTAAAAATAAGGGGTATTTTAAGGTCCTGAGAAATGTCCTTAAGTCGCTCAGCTGTCCGCATCATTAATTCCTCAGACTCAATAACACATGGCCCACTAATAAGGAATAATTGTTCTGACCCACACTTGATATCAGAAATTTTGACGTGTTTTCTTTTCATTTAAAAACTTATCTTTTACGCCAAATATTGTACCACTAGACTAAGACAAATCTCTTTTAGAATAAATAACTGTTTCCTCTGCAGCAACTTGCTCTGAAATGATCACAAGAAACTTATTATCATTCTCAAATCAAAAATGAAGACTAGAGATGCCAAATAAAAAACCAACCAAATTAGTAGTACTAACGAAATAATTTCTGACTTATAACGTTTGGCGCTAAATAAACTAAAACAGACTGCGGGAAGCAAGAAAAAAATAACACTAAATATTGACTGAACTAAGACTAATACAAACCAATACCTATCAGTGAAAGGCCCACTAGTAAGATTTCTGACTAATACATCAGAACCAAGCGCAATTAATGCAAACAATATTGTTGAAGGATCTCGTATAGCAAAATCAATAAAAAGCCATACACAGATTATCAGGATAGAGCTTGCGCTAATAATTAATTTTGGTGGTGGCAGCTTTAATTCATCAAAACTCATAGGCTGCCTTACAAAGACTAGAGGTGCTCGATGGCCGCACAGATGAAATAAAGTAAATCATCATCTGGCGACCAGCGAGAAGCCCTCATTATTTGAGGGCATTCAACTCAAACATACTGAAACAGATTAGTCAGCTGCAAAGCAATAGAACAATCCATCGCCACCTGTAGACTCAAGATCCTCTTGAGAACAACTGCGAGTGCTATGCACAGCATTCCATGAAGCGCTGGGACCACCTAACCGATCATGATGACCAACAATAGCATTACCTGCATCGCCGCTAGTCCAATTACTGCAAGTAGTCGTAAAACCAGGACCACCCCCAGGAACAAAGCCGCCATCAGGCAAATTTCCTGCGCTGTTAGAACCCGTCAAAATATCATGTCTGTTCGGCGAATCTCCGGCTCCAGCTATTTCATTTCCATTCTCATCAACTGCTGTAGGTTTTCGAATATTATTACGATCTTCATGCAATCCATCGATATCCCAAGCAATGTATACACCATTTGCGTTGTACCAAGGCCCATTACCAATACGATCACGCGCATTAACCGCAGCCGCCCCACCTCCAGCAGCTTGACTGAGATATGCACGCCAAGTTGCATCACCTCTTCCTACAGCTGCTGCCAATTGCTGACAGTGTGCATCTGCTCCAGCCAAACCACCCAAGTTGCCACCATCGCCAGGCCCTTCACTAGTAATGAAAAAACTCATAGGCTGCTGAGCAAAACTGGTCATAGCTACTAGGCTTAACCCAATAGCAACAAAAATATACTTAACCATCTTCATATAGGTTCCCCTTTGGTTATTATTCGTCAACATTATAATTCTATTTTATTCTGGTGCTGTTTATAGCATTCAGACTTATACTTGAATTAATTGAGCAAAAACTCAAGGTAATAGTATATTTGATTTGTTTAGAATAGGTTAAGTAATTAAAGTCTTTAATAAAAATTATTTAGTCCTATATAGTAAATTTTAATATTGAGTTAATAGGCAAATTGAGATGAAAATGAAAAATTGTTTATTTACCATAAGCCTCCTTACGTTTTTTTTCAGTATCCCAGTTTTAGCGCAAAATACTCAGCCATTTAATGAGTGGCTTGAAGAATTTTGCGCTGAAGCTTTATCAGCGGGAATTTCAAATGAAACGCTAGATGAAGCGCTGATAAATATCCAGCCTATAGAACGTGTTATTCAACGTGACCGAAATCAGGCAGAATCAAGGTTGGACTTCTGGACCTACATAGACAGGGTAGTAACGGATGCAAGAATCGTCGAAGGACGTCGACGTATGACTGAAGATAAAGAGCTACTTCAGGATGTTTCGGAACGTTATGGCATCCCAGCCCGAATTCTTGTCTCGGCCTGGGGAATTGAAAGTAGTTATGGAAACTACCAAGGTAATGATGGCGTAATAAGTTCGCTAGTAACACTTGCTTACGATCCTCGACGCGCTACTTTTTTTCGAAGAGAACTACTTAATGCTCTTCGTATTATTGATGAAGGACACATTAGCTCTGAAGCAATGAAAGGATCATGGGCAGGCGCTATGGGGCAACTGCAATTTATGCCATCAACATTTATTGATTATGCTAAAGATGGCGATGGCGATGGGCGCAAGGATATTTGGGGTAGTCCTGCAGACGCTATCGAGTCAGCGGCCAATTACATGGCTTCTTCTTGGCGCCCCGGCTTTATATGGGGCCGTCAAGTAACAATACCAGATGACTTTGATGTTAGCCTGAGCGGGCTTGATACACAAAAACCTCTTATTGAATGGAGCGCGCTAGGGGTAAAACAAATCGATGGAACAATGTTATCTTCTGCAGATCTAAATGGATCTATCATTTTACCTAATGATAATAATCACCCTGCCTTTATTGTGTATCAGAATTACCGCTCCATTCTTCGGTGGAATCGATCACATCTATTTGCTATAGCGCTTGGACACCTGGCTGATCGGATTGGCGGGCAACCTCCATTACAACAGCAATCATTACCATAAAAAACAGTGATATTTAATTAGCGTCCAAGCTCTGGGTGCGTGCAGTTGTATTCCTGTGGAACAGCATTAGCAACAACAAAAGACCTAGACGTTGATAGCTGATCAGTAAAGTACAGTGGATCCTCCATCAGGATTGTAATTTCAAATCTGTTACCTTCTTCGGCAAGGGTAAGACGTTCTACAGTATGGAGGTGTTCACTATGTGGTAAGCCCGGATGTTGTTCCAGCATACCAGCTTCATAACCGATAGTATCAATAACTAAGGTATCATCTTCATACCACCCGATTGAATGCCCCAACAATCTCGGTTCAAGATTCTCTGGGTGTTGATTTAGCATCAGATTTACTTCACGAACTGCATCCATCCACTCGTGTCTTATTATGACCGAGTCGGCTGTTTGCTCAATTTCAGTAAGATCATTATTCCCCCAAAGACGCCTGATGCTAACTGGACTACACTCTAGCGCTGGATCATCAAAGACCGAATCATAAGAATCTAGTGCTGCTCTACCCAACTCTGAAAGCACCCAAGCATTCCGATTAGGCCCACCAAGACGTGGCCCGCCCTGGGGTGGTCGATCTGTGCCACCACGTGCGCGCTGCCAAACACGACTAAAATTTGGAACAGTTCCATTATCTGGTGTGCCCAAAACAGGAGCTGGTTCTTCTGATATTTGCATATCGAATGAGTCTGATAATGCAATTCTCCGGCCATTATCCATTTCAGCTACGTCAAAGTAACATTCGGTATTATTACGTCTCGCAGCGAACCCCTTTACAGTTATTTCATCACCTATTTTAAAAATATTGCTAGTCCAACCTCGCCTCTGTAATCCATTTGAACCAGCCATTTCACAATCCCATGTAACTATTTCTCCATTTTCACTAGTTACATCGACAAGCAAACGCGCATGAGGATTGATGAAGCGAAACATTTTCACAGTTCCGCTGAAAGAAACCCCAATATTACGATCGAAATGATAATCGTTGGAATGATGAGCATCAGATATATTAGATGCGAGAAAAAACAGAAGAGAGAAACAATATCTGATCATATTTTGCCCCTCTATTTTTCCCCAGCCACAATAACATCGCTTTCAAAAAGACTGCTAGACTTTTCTTCATAATCAGCATGCACCTTTTTGTTCATTTCTATTTGACCATTGATAGTGGCCCCTTTTTCTATCGTAACGCTTGGCGCTGATAAATTTCCTGTAACTTTTCCACTTCGTTTAATAATTACTTCCTCCTCACCACTTAAATCCCCAACTACAGTTCCTTCAATGATTATTAATACAGCACTGATATTTGCTTCAACATGGCCTAATCTGCCCACTGTTAAACTTTTTATATTGTGTGAAATTTTGCCTCTAACATTAGCCTGAATTATCAAGTCCTCGTCAGCACTCAGCTCACCTTGAAATTTAAGATTAGACCCTAAAACAGAAGGAGTTTTTATCGGAAGATTTGAGGATTCTTCTTTACTCTTATTCTTGTACTTTTCAAACATGTAAAACTCTAGTCTTAACTTGTTTTGATTCTACCTTACTAGTTGGTAATTGCATTGGCTCCTGATGGATTAAAATATTTATCTATTGGCGTGCTAGTTGTTCCAATGCTATGTTCTTCTATTGCAAAGCCATAATATGCCCACAAAGGAAACTAATCATGAGCAATAATACTCTGAAATCTAAGGGAAAATTTTTAAGCCTTTTAGCTCTTGTTACTTTCCTGCCTGAATTCGCCCTATCACAAAGCATCTTTACTCATGCGCACCTCAGAGTGCCAGCAGGCCAACAAGAAGAAGCTGCAGCTTGGTATAACAGTGTACTAGGCGGAGAACCTGATGAAATCGGACCCGGACCAGGCATTCGCTATCACAATGGGTTCGTTGGCAGCATGCCTAATGAGGGAATGGCAGTTGACGGATCTAGAAGCGTTTTTGACCATGTTGGCATTTCTGTTCCAGACGTAAGGGCTACAGTTGAACTCATACGTGAACTTGGTGGTGTAATCAGAACTGAACCTCAAGAGGGTGTCACCGCATCCTTAATAAGTCATGTGACAGACCCTTGGGGGGGGCGCTTTGAACTATTAGAAGATCCAATCTATACGGGCATAAACCATGTTCATTTTTTTGCGTCAGATGCAGATGCTATGAGCGATTGGTTTTTACAAGTATTCGGAGGAGAGTATTCTGAAGAAAGGGGTCGCGGACGTTTTCATACAATCCTTTATGATACTGTTTGGGTACATATAACTCAGGCGACAGAAGATGATCAACGAATACCGAGCCAGCATACAGCGGCAGATCACATAGGTTTTCTCGTGCCATCTCTTGACGCCTTTAGAGATACTTTAGCGGCTTCAGGCTATCAACCTTATCTAGAACGACCAAATCCACCGGGAGCAGACCTAATGTTCCTTAAAGGACCAGATGGTTTACACATTGAGATGACAGAACCCTTATCACCTTAATAAAAATAGCAAGTTGATTTATTAAGAAATTTCTGTGGAGAACCAAAAATGAAAAAATTTCTTTCAATTTTTACCTTTTTTGCGCTAGTACCATTTCTTTTGGCTCAAGAATCTGAAGAAGGTTTTGCGCGGCTCACACCAGACCAAATGGAGTGGACTGTAAGAGAAAATGGAACATCTTTTGTTCTTTTAGAAGGTGCACCAGGGGCTGAAGGTTTTTATGTCTATCGTGTTAAATCTCCTCCAGGGACTTTCACAACACCCCACTATCACAGTAAAGACCGGTATGTAACTGTAATTGCTGGTACTTGGCATACAGGGTTCAATGCTGATGGGGATCCAGAAAACACTGTGCCTCTAGGCCCCGGGAGTTACGTCAAACACCCTGCAGGAGGGGTGCACTATGATGGCGCAAAAGATGAAGAAGTTATTGTTGAGATCAGAGGAATTGGTCCAGTTGAATCGGTTTATCTAGAACAATAGCCTACCAATGCTCTATTACCGATACTGAATCGCTAAACTTCTTCGGCGTTATGCTCATATCCGCCTTTCACTGGCAATGACAAGTCAGATACAAAACTATCCACAAGTTCTTGCGTTTCTAAAGCAGCAGCATCATGAATCATATGTTCCGAGTAATGAGGAGCAAATAATCTTATGAAATCCAACATGTACCCTCTCAAAACGCGGTCCCTTGGAAAACCTAACCAGGTGGTTACCTGTGGGAATAAACCCTTAGCGTCAATAGCCACTAGATCTTCATGATCTTTATATTCATATGCCATAGACGCAAGAACACCAACACCCATATCCATACGTAAGTAAGTCTTAATGATGTCAGCATCACGTGCTGTAAAAACAACTCTCGGATCAAGGTTTTGATCATTAAAAGCCCGCTTAAAAGAAGACTCACCGGTTACACTAAAAACATAGGTAACTAAAGGATATGTGGCTAAATTATGCAATGATAGTGAACTAGACTTCTTAGCTAATGGATGATTTTTGGGAACCACAACTATTCGATGCCAGTGGTAAATCGGCAGCAAAGTAAGCCGTGCAAAAAGCTTCTGTGAACCGCTAGCAATAGCGAAGTCGACCTGCTGGCTTGCCACTAGCTCAGCAATTTGTTCTGAGGTGCCCTGATGTAATTCAAGATCCACCTTTGGGTAGTGTTCTCGAAAAGCTTTTATTACGTCAGGTAACACATAACGTGCTTGTGTGTGTGTGGTAGCAATAGATAGTGTACCTTCCTGTTCAACTGCCAAGTTACTTGCAAGACTAGAAATATTGTCAACCTCTCGCAAAATTTTTCGTGCTCGCTCTATAACCTCACTTCCTGCTGGAGTGATAGTAGAAAGGCTTTTACCCTTGCGTGCAAAGAGCTGCATACCTAATTCCGCTTCCAGCTGTTTAAGTTGCTTGCTAATACCTGGTTGACTGGTATAAAGGTTTTCAGCTGCAGCGGTAATATTTAGACCACTATCAACAATGCCAATCAGATACCTGAGTTGTTTCAATGTCACTTTGCTATGATCTTTATCTATTAAAATTATGTAGAAAATTGGTAAAAAAATATACCCAGAACCTCATATAACCATTCGTTACATAGACTGTCAACTTTCAAATTTTATGAGCAAATAGGATGTTTATGTTTAATTTAAGACACGAGACATGCAATGAAAAGCCTATATAAATTAGATGGCTACAGAATATGCTTAGATATAAGGCCTCATGGTCATTTTATTAAGTTTCGTCATCATAACTAAATCTTATTTAGGTTATGGGCATAAATTGAGACTAATCATCTTTTTTATTGCATCAACTATGTGGGCTGTTGCCAATACACAGGAAATGGTTGGCGCGTCAATGAAAACTATTGATGCGATTAAAACATCAAGTGTTATTAACATAGATGGAAAGCTAAATGAATCTGCATGGAATAATGCTGTTGTTGTAACAGATGTCCATCAAATTCTACCTGTGGAATATGGAAAACCGAGCCAAGACAGTCGATTTTATGTGCTTTACGATAATGAAGCTTTATACGTAGCTGCCCAAATGAGTGATACCGAGCCTGAGTTAATTACAGCCAAGGTTTTAAGGCAAGGGGGTCAAGCCTGGCTTGATGATCAGTTTGATTTATACCTTGATCCTTTTAATGACAAACGTAGCGGTTATCGCTTTCAAGTTAATCCTAATGGAGTATATGAAGAAGGCTTATTTAAAGGGCCCACTCAAATTCAATGGGAATGGAGCGGAATATGGCAAGTAAGTGTTAGCAGAAATAGTAAAGGTTGGATCGTTGAAGCGAGGATTCCTTTTCGAACAATCTCATTCAACCCAGAAAATGACACATGGGGAATAAATTTTTCACGAAAAATTGCGCGCAATAATGAGACTATAGGTTGGGTATCTAGAAACCGAACCCAAAGCCCTGCAATTTCAGGAGAGATAACTGGATTAAGGGATTTGGAACAAGGACTTGGGCTTGATATCGTCCCATCAATTATCGCAAATAAACAGCGAGATTTTGTCACGCCTAATCATAATTCTAATATAGAACCATCTTTAGATATTTTTTATAAAATTACTCCTAGCCTCAACACGTCATTAACACTTAATACTGACTTTTCTGCAACTGAGGTAGACGATAGGCAAGTTAATCTAACCCGTTTTGGTCTTTTCTTTCCTGAACAAAGAGATTTCTTTCTCAAAGATGCAGACATATTTGAGTTTGGGCGCCTTGGTCAACGTGAGAATGGTTCGCCCTTTAATCGTCCACTAGCTGAAAATGCGCGCCCATTTTTTTCCAGGAGAATCGGACTTAGTGGTTCAGGAAAGCCAGTGGATCTTAGTGTAGGTGGAAAACTTACAGGCCGTATAGGAAATTGGAATATTGGCACTCTAGCAATACAACAAGAAGCTTTTGAAAATATTAGTGCTAGAGACCTGTTTGTTGGCCGTGCATCAGTCAATGTTTTAGAAGAATCTACACTTGGCATAATTATGACTGATGGAGACCCTCAATCAAATCTGGATAACAGTTTAATTGGCTTTGATTTTGGTTATCAAAATACGCGTTTAGCTAATGGTCGGACACTTGAATCGGAAGTCTGGTATCAAAAAACAAAAACAGAAGGTAAGGATCATGGTGATGATGATGCTTGGGGCGCACGACTTTGGATGCCAAATAGCAATGGCTTTAGGGGTGGTGCTGGCATAAAAGCAGTGAAAGATAACTTTAATCCTGCATTGGGGTTCATAAATAGAAAGGATATTAGAGACATAACTGCTGAGCTTGGTTATACCTATAGACCCGTATCTCAAATTAAACCAATAGATAAAGGTAATGCTTTGCTTGCCCGATCATTTTTACGGTCTGTTTATTCGGGAGCTACTCTACAAAGAATTGAACGTTTATCTGGTGGGCTTCAAAGTCAAATTGCGATGTTTCGAATAAACTTTGAAAACCAAACTAGTGACCAACTTAACCTTACATATCAAAATGAGAAAGAAGGCCTCATTAAACCATTCAATATTTCCGAAGGTATTGTAATACCAACAGGAGACTACTCTTTTAACCAGACAACTATTGCCCTAAACACTGGTCCCCATCGGCTACTAGTTACAAAACTAGCTTATGGCACTGGTAATTTTTATAACGGTCAACGTGACATTATTAATACAGAAATAGAGTGGACTCCATCACAACACTTGAGATCCTTTATTGGGTATCAATACAACGATGTAGAGCTTCCTCAAGGAAAGTTTATTGTTGAACTTGTACGCATAGGGCTAGATGCGATTTTTACATCTAAGCTGTCTTGGGCAAATCTTATTCAATATGACAATAGCTCAGATACAGTAGGAATAAATAGTCGCCTGCACTGGATACCTGAGCGTGGTCGTGAATTATTTATTGTACTCAACCACAATCTTGAAGATATGGACAAAATGAATCGATTTCGCTCATCATTTGCAGATCTTTCTTTTAAATTCAATTATACATTTCGATTTTAATACTTGATTTATCATCAAGTTATGCGTCCATAAACTATTAATAAATATTAATTAACGTAGCAACTATACCTGATAAATTTCATTGATTAGTTGAGCTAATTTGAAATCTTTATCTGTAATTCCACCAGCTTCATGTGTTGTCAGGTATACACGAACTGTATTGTAAACATTAAACCATTCAGGGTGATGATTTAACTTTTCTGCTTGAATTGCTACGCTTGTCATAAAGCTAAACGCTTGAATAAAAGTTGAAAACTTAAACTCCCGATAAAGTTTTTCATCTTTAAGAGACCATATTTCAACTGATTTAATATTTTCTTCAATTTGTTCTGCAGTAAGTTTTTTTAAATTGTCCATACCAACCCTCCAATATAAGCGTGATTATAATCAGGAAACTTGCAGCCATAATCAGAAAAAATAACAAGCAAGCTAACCAAATCTAAATAGTAAATTCTATAATCTGATTGTAAAATTTCTTAAAAATAAAATACTTTCACCTACATAAAAGATAAAAATACAATTGAACTCTAAAATTTCTATACGTAAAGCAAAAATAGAAGATGTTAGCGCCATAATGACTTTCATTAGGGAACTCGCTGAGTATGAAAAATTGAGTATGGAAGTAATTTCAGATGAAAAATTACTATCTGACTCCCTTTTTAGTGACCAGAAAACTAGTGAAGCAATTATTGCCGAATATGACAATATTAAAGTTGGTTTTGCACTTTTCTTTCATACATTCTCTACCTTTTTAGGCAAGCCTGGCCTATATCTAGAAGATCTCTATGTTAGGCCAGACATGAGAGGTAAAGGATGTGGCAAGGCACTTTTCAAAAAAGTAGCGCAACTAGCAGTTGAAAGAAACTGCGGTCGGCTAGAATGGTCTGTGCTCAACTGGAACAAACCAGCAATAGATTTCTATAAAGCTAATGGCGCTAAACCGATGGATGAGTGGACGGTTTACCGCCTTAGCAATAAAAAATTATCTTCTTTTAGTAAGAAAAATGAGAAAAATTAATGGTTATTTACCTTAAAAAGGTCATTATTCTTGTTGCGTATCTAGGTTTATGCATCAACTATATATATTTTTCTGCATCCCTAAGTGCTCAAGAAACCCAGCAAAGCACACCAGAAGATCTAGGAATTTCTTCTTTTCGTCTTCAGAGGGTAGAAAATCTCATTGAAAATGCAATTGAAAACCAAGTAATTGCTGGCGCTGTAGCACTCATTGCTAGACATGGAGAGATTGCACTTCTAGATTCCTATGGCATGGCCGATATAAATAATAACCAGCCTATGCAAAACAATTCTATCTTTCGCATTGCATCAATGACAAAGCCTATTACAAGCTTGGCAATCATGATGCTTTATGAAGAAGGTCATTTTTTTCTAAATGACCCTATTTCACTTTTCTTACCTGAACTAGCAAATCTTCGAGTTCTTTCTAAACAAGGAAATGACTTTGATCTCATTGAAAGCAATAAAGACATAACGATTCGGCAATTACTGACACACACTTCTGGGATCAGTTATAAATTCATCAGTAACACAGAACGTCGAATGCACCTTGCACAACTATATAGTGCGGCAGAAATTTCTGATGGGCTCTCAGAAACCAATGAAAAAATCTCTGATTTAAGCCAAAAACTAGGCACATTACCGTTACTTTTTGAACCTGGCTCAGAATACGCTTATGGGCTCTCTATTGACGTTTTAGGGCATCTAATTGAGGTCATATCTGGGTTAACACTTGCAGAGTTTTTTGAAACTAAAATTTTCCAACCTCTTGGTATGACTGACACACATTTTTATATAGAGGAACCTAAGATTTCACGACTAGCAGCACTTTATACCCCCTCTGAAGAGGGAACAATTCTTGAAGTAACAGAAAGGGTAGAAAAGGAGTTTATTTCTTTTTCACCCACCTATCATCAAAGCGAAATTCAAAAATATTACTCTGGAGGTGCAGGTCTAGTTTCAACAGCCTTAGACTATTTTCGTCTGTTACAGATGTTTCTAAATGGAGGAGAACTCGACGGGGTTCGTTTATTAAGCCCTACAACTGTAAAAATGATGACTCGCAATAATATCGGTTCTCTAAATGTTAGCCCGGGAATTAAATTTGGTTTAGGGTTTGCTGTTGTAGAAGAACCAAGCATGGTGGGTGATTCAAAAACTCAAGGCACCTATTACTGGGGTGGAATTTTTAATACTAGATTTTTTGTAGACCCTAATCACGAACTCATTGGTATATTTTTGTCTCAACGTATTCCAGGAGATGTAGAACGCCTAAGAGACAAATTCATCAATATCGTCTATCAATCAACTATTCAGTAATAATTTTGAATGCATATTGATTAAAAGTTTTTATCTGGGTCCCACGCTCGGGTCAATAAGATCCAAGGTAACAGAATTAATTCTTTCATCATGCATAAGTGCCAATACAAGCTCAGCAAGCCCAGAGAAGTTTTCGCTTTGAAATGAAGCAGTTCTAACACTAGGAAAATCCAGAATTAGTTTTAACGTATAATCATTAGCAATAACTGCAGTACTAACGCCATCTACATACTCTATAAGCAATGACCCGTCTGAAATTTTATAGGCATCTGAATTTAATTCCTGAACCAATTTGTAAGTAGGCTCTTCTGATCGGGCTTGTGTCAAATAAAATGAGCTCAAAGAACCAGGCATAAGCTCATACTTAAAATCTCCCAATTGCTTAATATCTGGCAAAAGTGGAATTAAGTTATCCCTATCTCGTATTACTACTGACTGCAAAATAATAATAGGTAATTGATAGATAGACTGATCAGTCTGTGAATCAGTATTATTTTCAGTAGGAACAAATGGTTCTTGAGACAAGACTCTTTCTTGAAAAGAAAAAACCCCAAATACACATAGTAGAAAAAATAAATTCGTTGAAGCTGATTTTATAATCATCTTGTTATAAACCTAGTGTCCATAAATATTTATCTGAAATTTTTCAAATATACCTTGTGTGCTATCTGAAATATGATCGGTTACTAACAGTCTCCAAGTTCCAGAAATAGACTCCCCATAGAAAGCATTGCTTGCAAGCTCAAAAAACGTACAGGTAGCCACCTCTGAACAATCAGCACCAGGATCTGTTTGCAGTCGCGTATAAGGTTGTAGAACAGTACTTATTGTTCCCGAAGGCGCTTGCAACCTGATGCCAATACTATTCGGTATGTTATGCCGCAGACTGACTCTTAACCTTACAAATTCAATTATTCCTGAGGAGCCAGATGGGGTATTTAGTGGGATGTCAATGAAGTGTGTAGTTGAGTCCACCATCGTTGCAGTGACTTTTGATGAACTATTCCAACCTGTTTGAATAAACAAACCCAAACTGTTAGCTGAATACGTTTTTGCTAAGCCTACAGCTGCAGCACCATCAACTGCACCAAACCCATACCAATTATGAAACTTGTAACCAGCTGCATTAGTTATCCAACTGTACTGTTCAATACCATTTGCTGAAACTGTCCTTGGAAAATCAACTTGACGCGCTGTTCTAGCCAAGATTTTTTTGACATCTCTCCATGTTAAATTTGGATTAGCCTCCAACATCAACGCAATAACTCCGGTAACAGTTGGCCCTGCAGCAGATGTGCCATTCATTGCAGACATATAGTTACAACTGGAATTTTCTGAATGGTAACCTTGATTATCAAATGAGTTTCTTCCTGTTATTCCATTTTTCACATAACCTGAACTACATGTTGATTGATCCACTGTCATGATTGCAGGAGCATTTATTCCAAACTCTCCACCAAACCCGGAGACCCAAATTGATGCGCCTGGCGTTGAATAAGATGATCTCACTCCATCAGCATTTAATGCTGCTACTCCAATTACATAGGGAAGAGCAAATGAAGGATCAAAAACCGAGTCTGTGCAGGCTAGATTGTCATTAGATTGAGAATTAGGCCCGCAGTAACCAGATTCATACCAACTGTTGCCAGCCGATTGCACGTAAATAGCACCTTTCCCATTTCTCATGTTACTTGCGCCATTAATAAAGGCAGATTCACGCAAAGCATTTGCTCCGCCCAGTTGGAACGATAGTGGGTTATTTCTACCATAACTCATATTAAAAATATCAACATTTGCAGCAAGCTCATTATCCAATCCCATAGCATGGACTTCATTAGAAATACTTGATGATTTAAGAAAATTGTACCCAACTAAGGAAACATCTGGCGCCACACCTCTACCTCCAATTTTATTCCAACCTACAGAGGCAATAATGCCTGCAACGGATGTTCCATGATCGCCATCGTTGTCATCCGAGGTCGGGTCTGAGTCATTACCAATATAATCCCATGATTTTTCTGCAACAATATTTTCAGCAAGATCTTCATGAGCAATCTCAAGTCCGCTATCAATTACAGCAATAGTTACGTTATTGCCAGTGATCTCATTACTGATTACTGAATCAATATTCAGATCTTCTCCAAAATTACCTCCAGTTGCTGAAAAATTAGTCTGCTTGGTATTGTCCAAATGCCATTGATATTGATACAACGGGTCAGTCACAAGCTTTAAAGTTACAGTTGAAATGGAAGAAGAAACATAACCATCATTGACCTTAAAGGTAACGGTATCTGTCATAGAACTAATAGTTGAAACCAAAGGGGTGTAAGTTAGTGCGCCAGTGTCACTATTAACAGAAGCCACCCCATGTGAACCATCGGAAACAAGAAAATATGTTAACGCTCTATTATCTTGGGCTGTTCCAGTCAACATAACTGTATGGCTAGTTTGGGAAACAGGTTGTAATCTCAACCGGTGTGTAGTCGCCATAGCAACTGGCATAGTGTGAATATCAGCGTTTAATGGGCGCTCATCAGAGTAATCTTGTACTCCGTCATCATCATCATCAAAATCTATAACATCTGCAAACCCATCGCCATCATAATCAGACTTATCCGTGGACACTGTCACATCATCAAATAGTGCTTTTGCCGTAGTTTTTTCAGAAAAACTCTCGACACTTAAATTTCCAGATATAAATTCTCGCAAAACATTCTGTAGTTCTGATTGAGAGGCCGAAACCACCCCTATCATAGTACTCCCCACAGGATTTAATCTTGTATCAGCGTAAATGGCATTAATATTTGTGACTGGAATAGCTGCTGTTGTGAATTTAGACTCACTTATTGTTTTAGCTGGAAAAGCAGTTTCTATTGTATTTTTTAATAACAAATTAATTGTTTCTCTATTAGTTAAATCAATTGAATCTTGAGAGTTAATTAAAGAGAGGATCTCTGTACTCAGAGATTCCAAGACCAAAATGCTTTCTGCAAGCCCATTAACCTTTGAAAGGGTATTCGCAGCCTGTATCAATAGCGCAATCTTCTGATTAATTCGCTGAATTTTTTTTGAGACTTGACTTCCTGCTTCTGCTGATTTCCATACATCCGTAACAAGAAGGTTTTCTGGAGTTAGACTAATTCCAAATGCTTCAAGAATCTTTTCTTTATCATTAGCATTTATAGTTGTTGAAAGTAGCGCTGTTAACGGTGTGATAAATACTGAATCTGGCTTAGGGCAAGTTGCTGAAATACATACTAAGGGGTTAGGAAGATCAGCTAAAAGAACAAAATTTTCAAGAATTTTTCCAGTTTTAGAATCTGTGCCCCCATAAGAAATAATCTTAGGAGTTATATCTTGAACAGGCGTTACTTGAGGAATTTTGAAATATCCACTCTCATTAGTTTTTCCTGTAGACTCATCACTATCTTCTAAACTATCCCCATCTAAATCTACAAAAATTGAGGCGCCAGAAATTGGGCCGTCAACAACACGCCCCTCAAGAGCATCAAGAATTACTATTTTTATTTCGGCTGTAGTAGCAGCCAGACCATCAAAGGCTCTTACCGCGACCAAATACTCATTATTCTTATCTGTATCGCCTGGGTTTTCATAATCACTTTCATTTACGAATGTTAAAAATGTGGAGTTGGTAATAGAAAATGCATCTCTATCAACCCCCCCCACAATAGAAAAAATAACGTTGTCATTGTTTGCATCAATAGCAAATAGCGTTAGTCCGGGAGCTCCTTCTAATAAATTGTTCTGAGTTGGTACTGCAAATATAGGAGGATCATTAACTATAGCTACTGCAGAATTGCCACTACCACTACCACCGCCACATGCATTCAAAAAGGGGATACTTGCCGCACAAGCGAACACCCTGAGCACCGTCAAAGAACCAAGACACCATTGCATTATCTATACCAGCAGATAGCTTTACTCCCTAGAAAAACCCAGTTGTTACTAGAATGAACCTTTTAGACAACGTGTAGCATAGGGGAAAGAATCAGTGATTACATAGTAATAAATTCCAGTAGGAAACTCTGGAGTGACACCAACACGACCATTACATCTATCCAAATCTCCAAAACCCTCAACATACTCATAATCCTGAGTAAATGCTCCTAGGGGAATAGGACTACTATCGTGATTTATAGTCGAAGGCCTGCCAATATCCCCCGATGACTTCAGTCTCCAACTTGAAGTTAATACCTTGATATCACTACTAGCATCAGTTGCAACGCTATAACCATACCGAGCATATACTGGAAATCCGTCTAAGGCCCACCCTATAAAGGTCATAGCTTCGCCTTTTCCTAATTCGGTGAGGTAGCGTTCTGGCATACCATGATAATGATAGGCTCCGGTTGGCTGCACATGTGCATGATTCATATCATCACCAAAATCGAATGTATCATGACCTAATGCTTCAATGTTCCATGCTCCTGAGCCTCCCGCCAGACTACAAACTCCTGAATTATTGCAACGTCCAGCTGTACCTGGATCAAATTTAATGCCATTTAGTGCGTAGGCAACTACCTGAGCCGAAGTGCCATCAGCAGAAATAGATGATGGATTGACTGTGAATGTTTTTGCGACATTCTGGATGCTTATAGTATTAGGGTTATTGGCATTTGGAAAAGTACCAACTTCATGATTAGGAATACCATTTGCTGACAAAACCCTATTCTGTGTATTACATGTCCAAGTAAAGTCACTATTCGCATTAACTGATTCATCATTATTGTAGGAAAGTTCACTTAGATTGCAGTAAACATTAGACGTTGAATAAACTGTACCCTCGGACTGACTGCCCCCGCTAGAGGCTGTTCCCACACTAGCTTCAGATGATTTCGAACCTCCACCACCGCATCCTGAGGCCCCTAAAAGTAACAGCACTCCCAACCATGCCAATACCCAGATATTACTGTTAACCAATTAAGACACCATGTTTTCTAATCACACAACTTAAAATGCTTGGTTAGCCATAAAGGTCCCAAGTATATGGGGTCTATTGTTCTAGGATCCAATCAGCCAGCTGCGGCAATGCGACAGGTAAATACTCATTAGCGCAATGATCTCCACTCCCCAGCAACCACAAATCGGCCCTCTTTGCAGAGCTGAACAGAAGTTCAGCCTCTGACACCGGAATAAGCCCATCTCGCGTACCGTTAGCAACAAGTAATGGAGTTTTAATTGTCTCCCCTTGACCTATCAAACCCGATGATAAAAGAGAAAAGGGTGCTAACACTTCTTGAGCTGCTGCTGCTGAACGGTCTCTTGCCCCAAGCCTACGTAGAAGGTTCTCAATAGTTGGGCCCTCAGGGCTATTGAGCATAAATTCAATTCTCTCTTCGGGCATGGAAAAAACCTCATGGATGGGCCCACAGAAGCTGACTATGGAATGAATTCTAGGGTCATTACGAGTAGCAAGCTTTGCTGTGTAATAACCGCCCCAGCTAAAACCTACAAAACTAATCCGCGAAGTGTCAAATTCCTCATGTTGGCTGAAATAATCTAACAATGTTAGATGTAATTCATCTGATTCAGGCGTTGACACCCATTGCTCATTCTCACCAAAACCTAGCAAATCAAAAGTACCAACTGCTATACCTTTATTGATAAGCGCGCTAATTGATGTATAAGCATTAGCCTTGTATTGGTCAGCACCTTGAGTCCATAAAACCAATGGAGGTTGATCTATTCCATATGGCTTATGCATATAAACTTTTACTGTTCCTTCCTTGAATGGAATTTCTATTATCTCTAGCGGCTCATCAAAAAAACGCCCTGCTGCTTCGTAAGCATCAAGATGCTTCGCGTATGCTGCCTTTTCTTCGGGCGTATAATTAAAAGGAAACCATGCCATCGCATAATAATTTGAAGCTTTCATATAAGCCTCTTTCGCGTTCTCTCCTTGGCTATCTTGGGCAAATCTGTAACCCTCAGACTCATAGTACCTCCCTAAATAACTCCACTCATAAACCCAAGATCCTGGTTCATTACCCTCTCGCGTTTTTATTCTAGGTAATGTGCTTCTAATAACTTCTTCATCTGCTCCTTTATAGACAAAAGCATCGATACGACGTTCGGGGAAAATTAACTCACCATCTTCAAAATGCTGGCATACAGCACCACTACTCACACCAACCAATAAAAGCGTATTAAAACAAAATGTTTTTACTTTCACAGAAACGCTATTCCTCTTTGGGTTCTGTTTTAACTGTCTGGCTTAACTCTAAAAACAACGCTTGCGCCTCCTCTATTTCAGAGGATTCCAGCCTTTGCTCAATTACAGACAAATTTCTTGAAGCATTCCTATGGCCTGATATTGCTGCGACACTCCACCAAGCATGGGCAGTAATATAACTTTGCGCTACACCATCACCGGCAGCATACATGACTCCTAGACTATATTGAGCAGCTGTATATCCTTGCTCAGCTGCCAAAAGAAACCATTTGACTGCCTCAGCATCATCTTCTTCTACCCCTTCTCCCTGTGCATACATGATGCCAAGATTATTCTGAGCAAATGCACTTCCTGCTTCAGCCCGTTCCTGCCAGCTTTGGCCTATCTGACCTAAAACCCCACCTGGTAAAATAAGAAGTAATATAAACACTTTAGGTAATCGAATTAACCAAATCCTAACGATTAATTTTTTCAAATCCATGATTGGTGTACCTTTTAAGTATTTTTATAAACTAGCGAGTCGATAAATCCACATTTCTAAGGTCTTGCCTATTGTCCCCAGAGATGGCCGGGTCTACCGAGGTCATGATTGGCGAAGTTTCAATATAGGTATGGTAACTCTCTGACATCATCCAAAATCCATTTACTGGCGAAAAGATTCGTGATGCCCAATAAGCCTTATCTCCAAAAGTTGGCTGTAACATGATATTGAATACTGCCTCATCCCCAATATCCCACCACCTAGACCACAATACGGGCACTGTAAATCCAGTTCCTCTTGTTTCTAACGCGGCATTAATTCGAGGCATATAAAAAGCGACTCGATCTTGTTTTGGAGGGGATTTCCCCATATATGTATTAACTGGTCGTTGATCCTGGTCACTATTAATCCGCCTGATCCACCCATCTCGATTCAGTCTTCCAGTTTCTGGGTCTAAAAATGCCTGCTCCTGATCCTGCCAAGCAGCATACGCAGCTCTTTGGTTATCCGAAAGAGGAACCCAAGGCATTACCGTACACGGGTTGTAACATGGAATTTCAAACTCAGCACTATGAGACTGGTAATCTTTTTCTTTAACTTGTATCTCCGTAATATTTAACAATTTTGGAGATCCAGAGGTCGAGTCCCATATATACATAATGAAGGAGTCATCCTTACTTCGTTCTAGAAAAGTAGCTTCACCATAATAGTGCTCAATTATTGTTACTTGTTCTTCTCCTGTGAGAAGTGGTTTTAACTCTGCCGCTAATGATTCTCTTCGAGGCCACATAATTCCGTCTGAATCTATCCATGTGAATTCAGGATGTAGGATGCTATCTACATAAACACTGTTACCGCTATCAAATGCATCAGCAAGCATTGCATCTACACTTCTTACAGAATTATCCTGGGTATATGCAACACTAAGTCCAACCCCACATAATAGAATTATTAACCTTAAAATATTCATTTGTCCTCTCAAATTCTTATTAAAAAACGCGGATTTATTTTTATCAAAATTTTATTGCCAGATAAATTCCCATTCATCCATTTCAACTAACTTCTTAGCACTTCCTCGAGAAATAAAAAAACTTTTTTCCGTACTAGGATTATCATTTTCCATATAAATGATCTTATAACGAGACCAAAACAAGATTTTTTTCTTTAATTGATCTAACAACACACTTAGGTGGAGCATAGACTTTCAAATTTACTGACATAAATCTACCGCCTAAATGGCGGAGAGGGAGGGATTCGAACCCTCGAAGGGCTATTAACCCTTACTCCCTTAGCAGGGGAGCGCTTTCAGCCACTCAGCCACCTCTCCATGTATCTGATTTATATATATTTATTAATCTATATAGCTGACTCAACAAAAAAGATGCCAGGCAATTGCTATTATTTTATTGCTTAATTAGCCTAGTCAAAGACATTATAAATTATTCAACAACTTCGCACTCACCTTCAGTAATAACCTGTATTGAATTCATTGGACTGATTACAACCTGAACAAAACGTTTTTCCCCATTCTTTTCAATCTGAGTCATAGATGTATAAAAGTATGACCCAGCGGAACTACCCGTTGTAGTTGAATGCAAAACCAAAACACTCTCATCTTCATGAATAATTTCCCAATAGAAATCTAAAGCTTCACCGTCCCTTGGCTCCTCAAAACCGTTATTAGTTCTTATGTATATATCATTAAAAGTCGCACCCTCATCATCTGACCAAGAACAAATATAACGTTCAGCGAAGACTGGCGTAGACAGCAGAAAAAATAATAAAGTTGTAATTTTATTCATTTGTTACCCTAAGCATAATCTTTACTTATACTCACCAATCAGTATTTTCCTGACAGAATTCCACGGCATCAAATTCATTAGGACCAACTGTTGCCCACCATGGAGGAGGGTCATCTAAACAATTCTGATACGGGGAAAAGTAGAAATAACAAACCAAGACGAGCAATATAATACCGAATAAAGTTAATAACCAAATTTCCTTCATTACAAAATCATTCCTGCAAATTTATATATAACAATCTATGATGGGACAGATTAAAACTCCTTAGAAAATAGGACGCAGAATTTTATCGGCTCAGGCATAGAATCACTTGTCTGGCAATGCACCTGCTGGGTGCATAGTTTAAAAGAAATATTACCGGAGACTAGCAGTCAATGCCTACTGCTCGTGGACGAATTGAGTCGCCGTCAGCCTGCTCCCGTTTAATGCGGTCAAATATTTCTTCTCGATGTACCGCAATCTCTTTAGGAGCAGTGACTCCTAAACGAGCCTGATTCCCTTTTACTCCGAGCACAGTAACGGTTACATCATCTCCGATTACAACCGTTTCCCCTACCCGTCGGGTTAAGATCAACATAGCCAAACTCCTTCTTGGTCTCGCCGCCTAAGCCTCCATTTTGCTCTTGGATTTGGCTTTTTAAAAAACATTTAGCGGCCATCCTTATATCTAAATCATCAAATGTTTCAGATATCAATTTTTAGACTGACCAACATTAGTTTAAATTTTTTGAGTCAGTCTTTTATCTAAACGGACACAAACTTGCGAATATCCGCTAGGACTATAGTAATGCATTTTTAGCTCAAGAGAGCAACTCTAGTTAGACTTAGTCTAACTAGAGTTGCTTAATGTTATTGATATCTGTTCAGCCACAAGCCCTAGTGCCTCATCAAGTTTCTCGGGAATATTGCCTCCTGCTTGTGCAAAATCGGGTCGTCCGCCCCCTTTCCCTCCAACGCATTCTGCAATTGGACCGATTAGCTGACCCGCCTTTAGTAGGTTTGTAAGGTCCTTAGAGACACCTGCCACTAGCCTTACTTTTTCCTCTTCTACTGCGCCTAGAACTACTACTCCGGAAACTAACTGATTGCGAAATTTATCAGCTGCCTCTCGTAAAGCCTGAGCATTAGCCCCATCAATTCTTGCTGCCAAAACCTTTACACCCGCAACTTCCACAACTTCTGAAATTAAATCACGTGCGCCGCCACTTGCTAATTTCCCTTTGAGAACCTGTACTTCTTTTTCAAGACTACGATTACGATCTAGCAACTGGGCAACCTTATCTGTGAGTTCAAGGCGCGCACCTTTTACTAAATGAGCTAAATCACTTAACAACGTCTCACCAACATCGACCCATTCCAATGCGTGAGAGCCAGTTACTGCTTCAATTCTTCGCACCCCAGACGCTATCCCTACCTCAGATAGAATTTTAAATAGCCCTATATCGCCCACACGCCCGACATGAGTGCCTCCACACAATTCTGTTGAAAAGTCCCCAAGCCTTAAAACACGCACATCATCACCATACTTGTCTCCAAAAAACGCGACTGCTCCGCTTGCAATAGCATCGTTATAACTCATTTCTTTTGTTTCTGATGCCACATTCATACGAATTTGTTCGTTTACCAAAGTTTCTATCTTTTTTAATTCAGCCTCACCAACAGCCTCATTATGTGAGAAGTCAAAACGCAGCCTATCTGATGCAACAAGGGAGCCTTTTTGTTGTACGTGATCGCCTAGTACTTTTCGAAGGGCAGCATGAAGAAGATGTGTTGCAGAATGATTTAAAACAATATCAGCCCTACGTTCCCCATCAACGGTAGTTTGCACAATGTCTCCAACCTCAATAGAGCCATCTCTCATTTCACCTAAGTGGCCATATGAATTACCAAACTTAATAGTGTCGTCAACGCAAAAAACGGATGCTTCCTTCACAAGCACACCTGTATCACCTACTTGTCCGCCGCTTTCGGCATAAAAGGGAGTCTTATCTAGGACAACAGCACCAGCGGTTCCAGGTGCAAGCGTCTGCACAGACTTTCCTTCTGAAAAAAGTGAGATAACCGTTGCAGATGACTCAAGAACCTCATAACCCAGAAATTTAGTTTTATCTTCAAGCGATGGCGTTTTCTCTCCGTAGACGTTAAATCTACTCTGAGCACGAGCACGCTGCCGTTGTAAAGTCATATGCTCTTCAAATTCTAATTCATCAATACCCAGATTTCGTTCTCGTAAAAAGTCTGCGGTAAGATCCTTCGGGAACCCATAAGTATCATAAAGCTTAAATACGGTTTCACCTGAAACAATATTTCCTGCTGGTTTCTCTTCGATTGCAGTCTCTAAAATTTTCATGCCTTGAGAAAGTGTTTCTGCGAAGCGTTTTTCCTCTTGAAGGAGAACTCGTTCCACATGTTCTCGTTGAGAACTCAACTCAGGGTAAGCACTACCCATTTCACGCTCAAGAGGTTCTACAAGTCTATAAAAAAAAGGCTTCTCCATACCCAGCATGTATCCATGCCTGATTGCTCGACGAATAATTCGACGCAAAACATAACTTCGCTTTTCATTTCCAGGCAATACACCATCAGTTATAAGGAATGAGCAAGCTCTTATATGATCAGCAATAACGCAAAGGGACTTGTCAGTCGAATCTTCCGTATTTGTTACTTTCATTGCGGCCTGAATAAGCCCAGAAAACAGATCCGTTTCATAATTGGAATGGACTCCCTGCATAACTGCAGCAACCCGTTCTAAACCCATCCCAGTGTCCACCGATGGTTTGGGCAACGGTGTCAAATCCCCTGATTCGTTTCGCTCAAACTGCATAAAGACCAGATTCCAGATCTCCACATACCGGTCTCCTTCTTCGTCTGGGGAACCTGGTGGGCCTCCATGTACATCTGACCCATGGTCATAGAAAATTTCACTACAAGGACCACACGGTCCTGTTTCCCCCATTGCCCAAAAATTATCCTTCTCTCCTAATCGTGCAAATCGCTTCGGGTCTATACCTATATCCTTCAACCAGATGTCAGCTGCTTCATCATCTTTTTCATAAACCGTACACCATAACCGTTCAGGTGGCAGGCCTAACACTTCAGTAACAAATTCCCAAGCATAATGAATTGCATCGCGTTTGAAGTAGTCCCCAAAACTGAAATTTCCTAGCATTTCAAAAAATGTGTGGTGACGTGCTGTATAGCCTACATTTTCTAAATCGTTGTGTTTCCCACCTGCACGCACACATCGTTGGGAAGTTACTGCTCTAAGGTTTTGTCTGGTTTCTAGACCAAGGAAAACATCCTTAAACTGAACCATTCCAGCATTTGTAAACAACAGAGATGGATCATTCGCTGGTACTAAAGGAGAGCTTGGAACAATCTCGTGGCCCCGGCTTTCAAAAAAATCCAAAAATTCTTGGCGAAGCTCGCTAGTAGTCCGATTCATGTGTCCTTCTCTTTCCACAACCGATTTAGCAGCTAATCGGGATTTCCTTCAAAATCCAGTGCTGCATCTATTTGGTGTTTTTTAAAACCCCTGTACTGAAGAAACCGTATCTGTCGAGCACGTTCAGAAAATTCTCTTGGATTTGCTGATCCAAAACGTTTATGTCTAACTTCTGATGCTAATTTTCCCCAGTCTTGGCAAGCGTCTGTTAACCCTGCCCGTATGTTCATCTCCGTAACACCACGCTGAACAAGATCTGCCTGGATACGCAATGGACCTTGCCCTTTATTTATACGCGTTCGCACAAAACTCTCTACAAACCTCATTTCCTCTAGAAGTCCCTCCATCTCAAGCTTATCAAGTACTTCGTCAATTGTGTCATGACGGTAGGCTCGAGCCGAAAGCTTTCTTTTTAACTCTAACCGGGTGTGCTCCCTACGCGCTAGCAGATCAAGCGCCTGCTTACGGCAGGCCTTACCTGTATTAACTGAAGACTCCTGGGTCTGCTCAGACTTGTTCGAGAGCGGCATCCTCCTCCGCCTCTTTTTTAGGAGCTTGTTCAGTCACACTGGATAAAAGCTTTTCACGTAGCCGGCTTTCAATTTTGGCAGCTGTCTCTGGATTATCTATCAGCCAGTCGCGAACATTCTCTTTACCCTGGCCTATGCGATCCCCATCATAGCTGTACCAAGAACCAGATTTTTCAACAATTCCCTCGTTTACGCCCAAATCAATTAATTCGCCTTCCCGAGAAATACCATGGCCATATAGAATCTCAAACTCTGCTAGTTTAAAAGGGGGTGCCATCTTGTTTTTCACAACTTTTACCCTAGTTTGATTCCCCAGAACTTCATCAGCTTTCTTTATAGCTCCTATTCGACGTATATCTAATCGCACCGAAGAATAAAACTTAAGTGCATTACCTCCTGTAGTAGTTTCGGGACTACCAAACATAACACCAATCTTCATGCGTATTTGATTGATAAAGATAACCATACAATTGGAGCGCTGTATATTAGCAGTAAGTTTTCTTAGCGCTTGTGACATTAATCGTGCCTGTAAACCAACATGGGAATCTCCCATCTCTCCCTCTATCTCTGCTTTTGGTGTGAGTGCAGCCACAGAGTCAACAACGATAAGATCTATCGCCCCAGATCTGACGAGCATATCGGTAATCTCTAGAGCCTGCTCACCCGTATCTGGCTGAGAAATTAAAAGTTCCTCAACATTAACCCCAACCTTTTCTGCATAAATTGGATCCAACGCATGCTCCGCATCTACAAAGGCTGCTGTTCCTCCTTGTTTCTGCGCTTCCGCAATAACTTGAAGAGTGAGCGTAGTTTTACCCGACGACTCTGGGCCATAGATCTCAACTACGCGTCCCTGTGGAAGCCCCCCGATACCTAATGCTACGTCTAAACCGAGAGAGCCCGTTGGAATAACATCAAACTCTCGGGACGCTATGGCATCACCTAATCTCATAACAGAGCCTTGACCGAACTGTTTCTCTATTTGCCCCAGGGCTGCTGCTAATGCCTTTTGACGATTATCGTCCATATATTTGTTCCGTTTTAAATGGATTGAACGAGGTATTAAACTTACTTGATTATTTCATAGTTTTAGCATGTTATCAGTTGTCAATTTTTTTCTGTAGGAAACGGGCTAAAAGTAAGCATTTTTCTCTGAAATATCTCAAATTATTAGCTCGGACTGCTTTAATTAGACTCCACAATAATCAAAAATAATTGCCTTAGAGCTCGTTCAACACACTGTCGTCGTACAGATTCTCTATCGCCATCAAATCTGCAGCAGTCTGTCTGAATGTTTTCAGGACTCCCGTAAGCGAACCAAACGGTTCCAACTGGCTTCTCAACAGTTCCGCCTCCTGGCCCGGCAACTCCGCTAACTGCAACAGAAAACTCCGACCCAGCAATTTGCTGAATCTTTTTTGCCATCGCAACTACAACCGGTCTACTTACTGCACCATGCTGGCTTAACATCCCCTCAGTGACACCTAATGCTTCTTTTTTCGCATCATTGGCATAAACTACATAACATAATTCAAACCACTCTGAACTTCCTGGCACATCAGTTAACGTTTTGCTAATCCATCCACCAGTACAAGATTCTGCGCATGCTATTCGTGCACCACGAGTCTTCAATAGCTCACCGAGTGAATTAGCTAGGCTTGCCAATTTTTTATCCGTAACCTTCACGATGACCTCAAAACATGCTTATAAAGCTCAATATAATGACTACTCATTTGTTTTATAGAAAAACTCTGCAAGGCATGACTTCGTGCAGCATCTTTAAAAGTGTGTCGTAATCCCTCTTCAGAGATCATCCTTCTTAATGCATCTAATAAGCTATGACGGTCATCAGATTTAAATAGTAGTCCGTGAATCTCATGTTTTAAAAGGTCAGGAAGACCTCCGGCATTAGATGAAATCACAGGAACCCCAGCACTCATTGCTTCCATTACTGCAACCCCTAAGCCTTCCTTTTTTGCTGGGTGTACCAACAAATCTAACTCTGGCAATAAATCTATCAAATCTGTTCGAAATCCAAGGAATCTCACATAAGACTGTAGACCGCAAGAAAGTAACTCTTGTTTTAGTTTATTTTCCAGTTGTCCATTTCCAAAACACAATACACGAACTTGTGGAAACTGCTCTAAAAGCTCTGGAAGACAGTCAAAAAGGAGCCTATGACCTTTACGTGGAATCAACTGAGCAACAACACCAATCATAAAATTTGATTATTGAAACCCAGCTTCTGTGGCTAATCTATTACGGGTTACCTTAGGGGAATATCTTTCTGTGTTAACTGCACTAGGAATGTTATAAACAAGGGATTTATTTAATCCAACGTGGACTAATAGCTCCTGCTCAATAGCAGAAGAAATTGCTACAACCGCCTGATAAAGGGAATACTTAAACCTTGCCAAAAGTGCTAGCTCCCTTGAATCAACCCTCCGTGTGAGCACAGCTGGCACAGCCATTGAACGAGCAGCCCATCCACCCATTATGTCTGCGCCACGACGTGAGTGCACATGAACGACATTGGGATTATAAAAACCAATTAATCTTTTCAGCCGAAACGGCAGCCTTATGTCCAAATCCCCTGTAATCGGTATTTCAATAACTTTTTTTGCGCACGTTACCCTTGAAATTGCGCTATCCACGGGGCAAACAAGAATATTTTCTATCCCGGAATCTGCTAATTCTTTAATAAGATATTGAACCTGCGTGGCACCACCATATAGATGCTGTCCAAATTCAAAATGCATAATCCTCATGTCAACGATGTTACTCACCCTACAGAAAATGACCAGTTTGGCCACCGATTAAAGAGGAAATAAGAATTTTTTTATCTAAGCTCTAAGGGCTAGTTGATTTAGAATTACTCCATAGGAAAAAACTACAATATCTGAACAACCTTTTTTAAGAATAACTTTTGAATAAAAAACACACTCCTATGATGAAGCAATATTTGGGACTAAAAGCCCAGCATCCTGATGTGCTTCTTTTTTACAGAATGGGCGATTTTTACGAATTATTCTATGAGGATGCCAAACGTGGCGCAGAACTGATGGGTATTGCTCTAACAAGCCGCGGCCGGTCAAACGGGGAACCTATTCCGATGGCAGGAGTACCAGCTCATTCAGTTGATAACTACCTTTCTCGTCTGGTGCGTTTAGGTGAATCCGTTGCAATATGTGAGCAAGTTGGTGATCTAGCAACCACTAAGGGTCCCGTAGATCGCAAAGTAGTGAGAGTCATTACACCTGGCACCTTGACTGATGAAGCCTTACTTGATGGTCGGGAAGTTCAACATTTGGCATCAATAAATCTGTCAAATAAAAAATCTGCGGGTCTTGCCTGGTTAGACCTTTCGAGCGGCAGATTTTCACTAGAAGAAATTAAAAACACGCACAATCTACAGGGGGAATTAGAAAGGCTTCATCCTGCAGAAATCCTAATTGACGAAGATGCTTTAATCCCTGAATGGCTAGAGAATATGAATGGGCTAAGAGGTCGTCCACCTTGGCATTTTGATTCTCAGTCAGCACAACTTGCTCTATGCAAACAGTTTGGTACCCAAGATTTATCAGGCTTTGATGCACAGGATGCTAAATTGGCCATAGGAGCTGCTGGATGTCTCTTACAATATGTAAAAGATACTCAACGTTCAGCTGTACCTCACTTGCGCGGACTAACTCGTGAACGCAGTGAGAACTCCATAATCATGGATGCTGAAACACGGAGAAACTTAGAAATTGAAAATTGCACAACAGGTAATAACGAGTACTCACTCGCTGGACTCATGGATAGATGTGCAACCGCTATGGGAAGTCGGCTGCTAAGAAGATGGATTAACAGACCAATTCGAGATCACCAAATCCTTAGACAGCGACAACAAGCAATTGAAACACTCACTGAAGCTGATGACGCAAATAAAATACTTCTGCTTCTTAGCGACATTGGTGATATGGAAAGAATCCTAACTCGAATAGCATTACGTTCAGCACGGCCAAGAGACTTGGCACAACTTCGACAGGCCTTAGAAGCTTTACCTGCCCTAACAAAGAAAGTTGATTCCATGAAGTCACCTTTGCTAACAAACCTTGCTAGCAGTTGTGCTTCGCATAGCAAAGAATTCCATTTGCTGAAATCAGCAATCGTAGAAGAGCCACCTGCTCTTATTAAAGATGGAGGAGTAATAGCATCTGGTTTTGATGCTGAACTAGACGAGCTTCGTAATATCAATGCTGACGCAAATAAATATTTAGATGATTTAGAACTTAGAGAACGAAAACGCACCGGAATTAACAATCTTAAGGTTGGATATAATAGAGTCCATGGTTACTTCATAGAGATAAGCAAATCACAAGCTAGTGTAGTACCTAATGAATATATTCGCAGACAAACACTGAAGGCTGCAGAACGTTTCATCACCCCCACACTCAAAGAGTTTGAAGATAAAATTTTGAGCGCAAAGGAACGAGCTCTAACCCGTGAACGAATGCTCTATGAGAACATCCTAGAGAAATTAAATGAAACATTGTCTGATCTTGAAAACACAGCAACCAACGTATCAGAACTTGATGCACTATCTAACCTAAGTAAACGTGGAAATGAATTAAACCTAACCAAACCTGAACTTACTAATGAACCTGGTATTAGCTACACCGAAGGTAGGCACATAGCCGTTGAACTGGCAAGTACTGCACCTTTCATACCAAATGATCTCAACCTGAATAATGATCGTAGAATGCTAATCATCACCGGTCCAAATATGGGGGGCAAATCAACTTACATGCGCCAAACTGCCTTGATTGCAATTCTTGCTCATATCGGTAGTTATGTTCCTGCAACTAATGCTCGAATCGGTCCCCTTGATAGAATTTTTACACGCGTTGGCGCAGCTGACGACCTAGCCGGGGGACGGTCAACATTCATGGTGGAAATGACAGAAACAGCAAACATACTTAATAACTCAACTGCCTCAAGTCTTGTACTTATGGACGAAGTAGGGCGAGGTACTAGCACCTTTGACGGATTGTCACTAGCTTGGGCTGCAGCTCATCACATTGCAAAAAAATCTCAGGCTTTTACTTTATTCGCAACACACTACTTTGAACTAACGAATTTACCTGAAAATCTTCCAGCATGCGTCAACATACACCTAGATGCCGTTGAACATGGAGATGATCTTGTTTTCTTGCATAGCGTAAAAGATGGGCCAGCAAATCAAAGCTATGGACTTCAAGTAGCTCGTCTAGCTGGCGTACCTCATAATGTGATTGAGTTAGCTAGAGACTATTTGACCAGCCTTGAGCAACGAGAGCACAACAAGAAAACAAAAAAAACTCAAGCCGAATTTATTTTTGAATCAGCACCTATGAAAAAAGATGAAGTTATAGAAAAACTGTTGTCAATCCAACCTAATGATGTGACGCCGAGAGAAGCCCTTAAACTTATCTACGAATTAACGGACCTGCTACACAAAGCAAAAGAAAAAACACGCTAAATTCTTCTTAGAACTATTCCTCTCCTAGGCTTTCAAGATACAGCTCATAGAGTCCATCGCTTTTGTTCAGAAATGTCCCCCACGGACGAGGATCTGTTGCATCCCAATATAAAGTGTCGCCAGGAAGACGTTCATTGAGAATACCCCTTTCATCCATATAAACTTTAGCAGAAGGTCCATTTGTATCGGTACAAGAGTTATAAAGTGGTCTTAATTCAGGGCGAGTTTCAGCATCTAACTCATATCTAAGACCTGAATACACAGGCTGAAAAAAAACTTCTGAATCATAAAAGACAATCTCACCCTCTATAGCATCCCCCTCCCTCCAATACCTTTCTACCGTCTCAAGATTGTCAGTGAACTCTGTCAAACCTCCCTTCCAACCGCGAATCTGGTTTGTGTATACCACCAGGGTTTCATCATCCCAAAAACCAATCGACTCTCCGTGCCATTTGGGATATCTAAAATCTGGTTGGGTATGTCCACTTCCATCTGTGTAAATCCAGCGTATATAGTTTCTATTATTGCCAGCACCCAACATCCAAACTCTGTCCGGAGTAACGATAAACTCCTCGGTATCTGTCACAGCAGTAACAAAACCACCAGGAAAACAAAATGCATTAGCGCCCCAGATTCTCCCCTGTGTATAGGCTTTCATATCCTGAACAAAATATTCTTGATATTGAGGACGCAAGAGTGCTGCTACAGAGCTGGCTGGATTAGGACCTCCAAGTATTCTATCGCCACCGCCAGTCCAACGACCTCGCCAATCAGGCATTGTTTCATAAGTATGATTTGTTCCACCTTCTGCCTCTTCAAGCCATGCTGAATAATGCTCTAAAGCACTCAAAAATTGATACGGGCTTGAAAGTTCTAAGATGCCTATGCGTCCTGTTCCTTCAGATCCATAGCTCCTAGCCCTGCCAATTTGACCGCTACCAACTCCACTACTATCAAGATCCAAAGCCATTCCTCGAAGTTCGTCAACTGTATTATTGAGATAATAATCTGGGTCAACCCATCTCTCGTGATCTTCGCGAAAATTTTCTGTGGTAAAGATAGTCTGGGCTGATATTGCAGTCGCTAAAAACTGTCCTGTCAAGAAAACCATTCTCAAGCTTTTTGCGTTCATTTTGCCCCTCAAAGTCTGCAGATAAAATCAGCTGGAAAGCTGATTACACGACTTAGCTCAATCGTAGAGCTGTCCATCAGCAGCAACAATTGTCGTATAGTTTCCTCCAGGACGACCATCTTTCAGTTTCCACATGTTCACTGTTACCTTATCTCCTGGCTCAAAAGTTTTATAGCCAATTCCACGCTTAATCATATTCGGAATATTCGACATCTCAATCCAATAATTAACCACTCCACCATTTTCCTGTTCTACATCAACAAAGAGAAATACATGTGGATTTCTAAAGGTGAATTTAGTGACAGTACCAGTGATAGTAACCTCACCACTATGATCAAACATCGAATGTGAATGGTGCGCTGTCGATAAGCCACTTGCCAAAAGACATGCCAGACTCAATAGCAAATTTTTATACGAAAGACTTTTCATTTTTGCCCCCCTATTCACAACCATTGTGCGTTACAAAACTAAGAGTAGTTATTGAAGCTTTAGAAGACAATATAACGCACAAAACTTCCTAAACTCTTAAATCTGTTGTTTCCGTAAGTGCTTTAAGGCATCACGATTAGTCCATGATGTTACTTTTAGTATAGCTTTCTCCAGAGACTCCCAACAATAAGAGACGTGCTCATTAGAATTCAGTGTTACCTCAACAATAGTTGGAATCTTCAAATACCAAAGATGTTCTGTATTATGTTTTACGCCCTCCGCATAACGGTACTGCCACTCTGGCAGTATTCGAAATGTTTTCTTTATCTTGGCGTCCTGAAGCCCATTTAAATCAAGTCCAGTTTCTTCATAAACTTCTCTAGACGCTGCCTCCTCTGGCGTCTCACTCCATTGCATGGTTCCGGTAACAGACTGCCAAAAACCATTTGGCTTAACGCGCTCAAGAAGCAAACAGTCATATTTACAAGTGTATATAACAACCAGAACCGACTCAGGCCGACTGTACTGGATCATATCTGACATCAGCGAGATGGCCGTAACCTAATTCCCAGTTCTTTGATCTGATCAGCGCTTGCTGCGCTTGGTGCTCCGCTAAGCAAGTCACTCGCAGTCTGTGTTTTTGGAAAGGCAATTACATCGCGAATACTGTCTGCGCCAGCCATTAGCATGACTAAACGATCGAGTCCAAATGCAATTCCACCATGGGGCGGACATCCATAATCCATTGCCGTTAATAAAAACCCAAACTTTGTTTCAGCTTCATCTGGCTCTATCCCAAGCAACTCAAAAACTGCAGACTGCATCTCTGGATCATGAATTCGTATAGAACCTCCGCCAATCTCCGTTCCATTTAGCACCATATCATAAGCTCTAGAAAGTGCATTCCGAGGGTTTGCTTTTAACTCATTTGAATCATTTGTTCTAGGTGAGGTGAAGGGATGGTGCGAAGGAGTCAGTACACCATCTCCATTTTCTTCAAACATTGGAAAATCAACTACCCAAAGCGCTTGCCATTCATCTTCAAGTAAATTTCTATCCCTACCAAGCTGGTCCCGCAACGCACCCAAACTCTCATTTACAATTCGTGATTTATCTGCCCCAAAAAATACCAGATCCCCAGACTCTGCTTTTACCCGATCAAGAACATTTTGAACCGCCTCGAGAGGTAAAAACTTCAAAATTGGTGACTGAAGACCATCTGCGCCCGCAGCCCTGTCATTCACTTTTATATAAGCTAATCCTTTTGCGCCATAGCACCCAACTAACTCAGTATAACTATCGATCTCCTTTCTACTAAGTGCTCCCCCACTCGGCACCCTCAGTGCTGCAATTCTACTATCCGGGTCTGTCGCAGGCCCTGCAAAAACTTTGAACTCCACACCGTCAAAAAGATCATTAACCTCAGTTAGAACTAGCGGATTTCGAAGATCTGGCGCATCACTACCATAAAGCTCCATTGCTTTTGCGTAAGATAACCGAGGTAATGGATTAGGCAAATCTATTGCAAGGACTGATTTGAAGGTCTGACGAATCAATTCTTCCATAAGACCCATAATGGCATCTTCATCCATGAAAGCCGTTTCAATATCAACCTGAGTGAACTCAGGCTGACGATCTGCCCTAAGATCTTCGTCACGAAAACACTTCACCACCTGATAGTAACGATCAAATCCCGACATCATGAGCAATTGTTTCATGAGCTGTGGCGACTGAGGCAAAGCAAAGAATTGTCCCGGGTAAGTTCGACTTGGAACAAGATAATCCCTAGCTCCTTCCGGAGTAGTTTTTGCGAGCAGAGGTGTTTCTATTTCCATAAACCCACTTGCATCTAAAAAACTCCTAATGGTTTTAGTTACATCGTGCCGTAGACGCAAGTTCCGCTGCATTTCCTCTCGACGAAGATCCAAATACCTATAACGAAGTCGTGTCTCTTCACTTGGGTTTTCATCGTGATGAAAAGGAGGAGTTTTCGATTTATTAAGAACGATGAGTTCTTTTGCAAGTAGCTCAACTTCACCTGTAGATAATTCGGGATTTAAGGTTCCATCTGGGCGCGCCCTCAATATTCCTTTTACCGCCAAAACATACTCACCACGCAGCCGTTCTGCCTGAATAAACATATCGGAATTATCAGGATCAAAAACTACCTGGAGCATGCCTTCGCGATCTCGTAAATCTACGAAAATAACACCACCATGATCTCTCCTACGGTGAACCCAGCCGACAACGGCCAACTTTTCACCAATCAAAGAGCTATCTACCTGACCACAGTAATGACTACGCATGGAGCCAACCTTTTGAAATGCAAGGTATCTTTGTAAGGTTGCCGGATGTTACGGAGAACTTTCAGTAACTGCAACCTCAACAGATGGATGAATCGGATGCCATTCAGGTACTACTACACCAAGAGATATAATCATCTTTAATGCATTCTCTACTGACATATCTAACTCAACTACATCTTTTTCAGGAACAAACAACATAAACCCTGATGTTGGATTAGGTGTTGTTGGCAAAAAAACTGTCACAATTTGTTCGCCAGTTTTTGTATTAACTTCGGGAGGATTCTCAGAAGTTTGAAAACATAGGCTGTAGAGTCCTACTCGAGGATACTCTATTAGCAATACCTTCTTGAAAGAAGAATTGGAATCGCTAAAAACCACCTCAGAAAAATGTTTTACAGCGCCATACACTGAGCGCACGAGTGGTATGCGACCAAGCAGCTTTTCATAATGACCAACAAGACGCCGCCCTAGAAAATTTGCAGCTAAAATTCCTGTAATAATTAACACTATAAGGGCGAGTATTGCCCCTAAACCTGGAACACTAAATCCTAGTATTGCCTCAGGCCGATAAGACGGCGGAATTAGAAATAGTAATCGATCCATTAAATCTAAAATCAAAGAAAAAACTAAGATAGTTGCACCGATAGGCAACCACACCAAGAGCCCGGCAACAATGTAACGTCTTATTTTTAGCATTTTTCCCTGATTAATGGATTACGCAGCAGCTGAACCTGAACTTGAATCTGATTTTGAATCTGACTTAGTTTTCTTTGAAGGTTTATCTTCAGAAGATTTCTTACTACCTTTTTCTTCTTTACCTCCCTTGGCAACCTTTGCATCATCAGATTTACCAGCAAGATTACGTTTAGTTTCTTTTTCAGAT
>PBDA01000060.1 GCA_002718345.1 Rhodospirillaceae bacterium | reverse complement strand
CACTGCTGCCTCCCGTAGGAGTCTGGACCGTGTCTCAGTTCCAGTGTGGCTGATCATCCTCTCAGACCAGCTATCCGTCGTCGCCTTGGTGAGCCGTTACCTCACCAACAAGCTGATGGAACGCGGACCGATCTTTCGACGCCCGAAGGCTTTCTTCTTATCTGCCAAAGCTTCAAAGAACGTATTCGGTATTAGCTCGAGTTTCCTCAAGTTGTCCCCAATCGAAAGGTACGTTATCCACGCGTTACTCACCCGTGCGCCACTCGTCAGCATCTAGCAAGCTAGACCTGTTACCGTTCGACTTGCATGTGTTAAGCATGCCGCCAGCGTTCAATCTGAGCCAGGATCAAACTCTTCAATTTAAAGGCTTGAGTCCTGAACGCTTCTTAGGGGTGCATAGCACCCCTTAGTAGACGCTCTTTTTACTACCATTACTTTATGGTACGAGCGCCCACACAAGTTGCTTGAGACTAATTGTTAAAGAGCAAAATTGGAGGCTCATGCCGCCCAACCGATCAATTATACCCCGCATTTCTACGCCCTCCAAGCCTCGGAAGGCACAGAGAGAGATAAATTTTTTGATTTATCTTGGGACGGGGCGCGAAATTATACTCATTGCGAGCGAAGTAACAACCCGCTTTTGAAAAGAATTATTTTTTAGCTACGTCTTCTAGCTTTGCCTGCAATATTACTTTGGCAAATTTTCTCTTGCCTACTTGGAACACAGCCTCTTTGCCATCAACTAATAAGGCCAATTTAGGATCTGTAATATGTTCTCCATTTCTACGGACTGCGCCTTGTTTGACCATCCTATATCCCTCAGAACTACTAGCAACTAACCCTACTTCCCTTAGAACTTGAGCAATACCTAAGCTTTTTTCAGCAGAACCAACAATCAAGGTATCAAGATTATCTGGAATCAATCCATGTTTATGGCGGGCAATAAACTCCTCTTTCGCTTTGCGCGCTGCAGACTCTCCACTAAACCTACCTACGATTTCGAGCGCCAGCAAAAACTTTATATCCCTAGGGTTTTCCCCGTCATCAACCCTTAACCTCAAATCCTTAATTTCGCTGATAGATCGAAAGCTCAGTAGCTCAAAATATCGCCACATTAACTCATCAGAAATTGACATCAGCTTTCCAAACATTTCAAGGGGCGGTTCGTTAACACCGATATAATTATCAAGCGACTTAGACATTTTATTAACGCCATCCAATCCTTCCAAAAGCGGCAAGGTCAAAACAACTTGGGGTGTTTGCCCATGTGCTTGCTGAAGCTGTCTTCCCATAAGCAAATTGAATTTCTGATCAGTCCCGCCAAGCTCAATATCAGATTTAAGTGCAACGGAGTCATATCCTTGAATTAATGGGTATAGAAACTCATGGATAGCTATTGATTTTCCTTCGCTATATCGAGTTCTGAAGTCATCTCTTTCAAGCATCCTTGCCACCGTATGCTTTGCAGCAAGCTCTACCAAAGCAGATGAGCTCATTTTGGACATCCATCGCGAATTAAAATCAAGCCGCGTTTTTTTTGGATCAAGAATCTTATATACCTGCTCCTCATAAGTTTTAGCATTTTCTAGAACTTCCTCCGGTTTTAATGGGGGTCTAGTAACGCTTTTACCTGAAGGATCGCCAATCATTCCTGTAAAGTCACCGATCAGGAAAATTACTTCGTGATCAAATTCCTGGAACTGGCGCATTTTGTTTAAAAGAACGGTATGGCCCAAGTGTAGGTCTGGTGCTGTTGGATCAAACCCCGCTTTTACTCTCAATGGACGACCCTCAGCTAGACGCTCAGTGAGCTCGGTCTCTAGCAGCACTTCTTCAACCCCTCTACCTAACTCGTCTACTTGCTCTTTTTTAGAGAGAGTGTGGTGGGTTTTAGTGTTGGGCATAATTAATCTGAATTAATTCGAAAGAGTAAAATATTTCTACGTATATCAACTAAAAGACCATCAATCCATACGAACAAACTGCAGAATATATGTTAGTCCTATGAAAATACACTGGTTTTGACTGATATCATTCAAATAGTTAGAGTACGCGCGGCTTTGGGGTGGAAAATTCATGAAACCATACTATGGCGGTATTCGCCACGACTATAAAAATGAAAACAACAAAACCCCGACTGTATCGGAGCGTCATTCTTTATGGTTTCTCTGTGGCTTAGTCATTCCTATTTTTGCAGTAACATTATTTTTAATAACTGACAGCGATGAACCTCAATTATTACCTGAGGCAGATTCCAGAGCATTACCTGCTCAAGAAATGGCTCCCTCTTTTCCTTCTATTAATCCGCTCGCAGAAACTCCAAGCAATCTGCAACAAACTAACATCGACAGTGACACAATGATCATAATAGTTGATCGAGGTGAGACCTTAGAAGAGTTGTTTAGAGATAATTCTCTTAGTATTAGTGACCTTAGCGTGATGGCACGATTACCGCAGGCAGAAGAACATCTGCGAATTTTACTCCCAGGGGATCAAATAACAGTAACCCATAATGATGGACAAATAATAAGCCTTGCTAGGGAAATTGATGAAGTAAATCTATTAGAAATCACTAAAGGGGAAAAAGGATTCACGGCTGAAATATTAAAAAGAAAGGTTGATACACACCTAGAAGGTGCTCATGGAATAATTCAAAGCTCCCTTTTTGAAGCAGCCCAAGAGGCTGGTGTTTCCGATGCCTTAATCATGAATATGGCTGAGATCTTTCAGTGGGATATTGATTTTATTCAGGATGTAAGAATTGGAGATGCATTTACAATTATTTTTGAGGAGCTTTGGAGAGATGGAGTAAAACTCGGAGACGGGAATATTTCTGCAGCTGAGTTTGTAAACCAAGGTACTTCATTTAGAGCGGCGCGTTTTATTGACAATAATGGAAACGCTAACTACTTCACTCCTGAAGGGCGGAACGTACGGAAAGCTTTTACCAGAGCGCCCGTAGACTTCACAAGGATTAGTTCCAACTTTGACCCCAATCGTCGACATCCTGTATTAAATACTATTCGTGCCCATAGGGGTGTTGACTATGCGGCACCTACCAGAACCCCTATAAGAGCAGCTGGAGATGGTAAGGTAATTTTCCGTGGCGTTAGAAATGGATATGGAAATACTGTCATTCTGCAACATGGCGATAATATCACTACACTCTACGCACATATGTCACGGTTTGCTTCACCAAAGTTAGGCAGTAGAGTTGTACAAGGGCAAACAATAGGATTTGTTGGTATGTCCGGTCTTGCTACTGGCCCTCATTTACACTACGAGTACCGTATCAATGGTGTACATAGAAATCCCCGTACTGTCCCCCTTCCACCAGCAGATCCGATACCTTCGGAGTATCGTGAGGACTTCCAAAAAAGAACAGCTCCCCTTTGGCAGCAACTGAATGCCTACTGATGTCTTAATGTTTCGACAAAATCATCTGGTATAAAAGTAAACTCTCACCGAAACCGATAGCTGAGTTAAGCTAATAGCATGAGTAACCTTTATATTGGAGTAATGTCTGGCACTAGCTTGGATGGTGTAGATACTGTTTTAGTTGAATTCGATAAAAAACATTGCAAGCTTCATCAAGCTAGGACAACACCGTACCCAAAAGAGATTCGTACACAGATTCTTCGCATAATTAAAAATCCCCAAACTTCACTCCAGGAACTTGGAGAGTTAGATAGAGTTCTTGGAATCTTTTTTTCTGACTGTATTACTAAATTATTGCAATCAAGTTCAGTCAAGGCTGAAAAAATTATTGGTATCGGCCACTCGGGACACACTGTCTTTCATAAGCCAGCCCTGCCGAATGCTTTTTCGATGCAAATTGGAGATCCCAGCACTATAGCAGCAGAAACAGGGATAACCACAGTCGCGCATATAAGAAATATGGACCTGGCTCTTGGGGGTCAAGGAGCTCCTCTTGCTCCAGCATTTCATCAATGGCAATTCGCAGACCCTGAAGAAACAAGGATAGTTGTAAATATAGGAGGGATCGCCAATATATCAATTCTTGACCCAAAACGACCTTTAACTGGATACGATACGGGACCTGGCAATACCTTATTAGATAATTGGTCACTTCAGTGTAGAAAAATACAATTCGACGACAAAGGCAAGTGGTCAAAAACCGGCCAAATAAATCAATCACTATTATCAATTTTAAAAAATGATAAATATTTCAAAATTGATCCGCCTAAATCCACCGGAGTTGAATACTTCAATTTAGCATGGCTGCAAAAAGCCATAAAACAAATAGAAAAAAATATTACTAATGAGGATATTCAGGCGACTCTTACAGAGTTAACTGCATCAACAATAGCTGATGCTATTGACAAGACTGAAACCGATCCAAACCTTGTTATTCTCTGTGGCGGAGGAGCCCTTAACACAGCCCTAAAAGAACGTATTGCATCCCTGCTACCAAGATCGAAACTTGATACTACTGACACATATGGTATTGATCCGCGCTGGGTAGAAGCCGTGCTATTCGCTTGGCTAGCACGTAATAGACTAAAAAACAAAACAGGTAATGTGCCGTCGGTAACGGGCGCTCGATCTGCTGCACCTCTTGGTGGCATATACTATGGCCAAGTCTAATGACCACAGAAACTAGACTGGCCTATGAGCAAGAAAGACTGGCGCTTAAACCGAAAACGAAGAACCACAACCACAAGTCGTAGAAGCGTTTGGATTGCGAATAATGAATTGGGCTCCGGAAAGGTCTTCCTGATAATCTATCTCCGCACCAAGCAGATACTGAACACTCATAGGGTCTACAAGAAGCATGACCCCTGATTTTTCTATTTTTGTATCACCGTCCTGTACAGCCTCATCAAAAGTAAAACCATATTGAAATCCTGAACAACCACCACCAGAAATGTAGACACGCAACTTCAGCTCAGGATTCCCCTCCTGCTCAATTAGCTGCCCTACCTTCTCTGCAGCCGCTGCGGTAAAGTTTAGTGGGGCTGATTCCTGCATACAGAGTTCCTCGATCATCAATTACCACCTAAACGTGTTCAGAACAAACGAAAGATAACCCGATTATACGGATAACATCAAACCACTCGAAAACCATTTTTATAAAACCACATGAATTCTAGCTAATTAGATAGCTGAGCATAATGTGTCACTGTTTTGGCCGCCAACAGGGTATAGGTGGCATTCCTTTCTTGGGAAAGGCTAATGGTCCCAACTCATTAAGAGCGCGAATATACACTTGTCTTTTGAAATAAATAACTTCTTCTACTGGGTGCCAATATTCAACCCAACGAGCCCTGTCAAACTCAGGGTTTTTTGTTTTGTCAAAACGCACTCTCTCACGATTTGAGGTGAGTCGTAACAAGAACCATCGTTGTTTCTGGCCAATGCAAACTGGTTTCTGCTGATGACGAACTAAGTACTTTGGTAATCGATACTTAAGCCAATTCTGAGTTACTCCTAACATTTCCACATCTCGAGGTTTAAGCCCTACTTCTTCCTTGAGCTCCCTAAACATGGCCTCCTGAGCTGATTCCCCCCGCTGTATACCACCTTGCGGGAATTGCCACCCGGTTTTGTCAGTACGCCCTCCAATAAGAACAAGACCCTCATGAGTAATAATGATACCCACATTTGAACGATAGCCTTGTGTGTCAATGCAATCCATAAGCTGTTAACTAACCGAAAGAAAATGCTTCCGTATTAACCTACAGGCAAACGAGATAAATTTTCTATCACTATTCATCGCTCATCAGCCCAAGATACTCTTTGCCTGTCTCCATCAAGCTAATAAAACCGCTTTCGTCTTTTGTTTCCACTAGTGCTTGAATGCGCCCAACAGCTTCACGTAAAGCATCTAAGGGAGCACGCCCGTAACGATTAAGCGTCTGAATTTCAAAGTAGAGCTGGGGATTGTCTTTAGCAACTCGACTAGCTACTTCTAGTTGTGCATCAAAGGTAGTGCTTGATAGTCGATTTAGGTGTGGTACAAGTTCGCCGCTTTCGGCCAAGGCAGTGAAAAATGCAAGATTGAGCGCATGGGAAAGGCCAAGCACATATGCAATAAGCCTGTCATGCTCAGTTAAATTCATATTAATTAACTCGGCCATGGTAGAACCGAATAAAGATCGAGCTTCTTTTGTTGCATCTTTCACCCCCACATCAACAAAAATGACATGGCGTCCAGACAATAGTCGCGTGTCAGGACCAAACATTGGATGTATAGATGTTACCCGGCAACCAGAAGCCACAAGAACCTCAAATGCGTCTTTTAGCGGGGTTTTTAATGACCCAACATCGACGATCAACCCCTTGGGTCGTCTATCTGCAATTGCACTGAGGATATCGCTTGTAACTTTTAACGGTGCGGCAACAACAATAATTTCATGCTCTAGACTACTTTGACTCCAATCAAAAATTTGTGGGAATGACAATTCAGACTTAACTGGGTCAGCTAATTCAATTTGATACCCCTGAGAAGCCAAAAATTCCGCCATCCAGCCCCCCATTTTTCCAGCCCCTCCAATTATCAGCGCTGTTTGACCTTCTCCTGAACTTTCAGCTGCAACGCGTGAACGTTCCTGTTGTTCTAACGATGCACTTATGAGTTTGGTCATGACCTGCTCTGCTATCTCTGGCTCTAAACCTAATGCTTTTGCCTGCTGTTTGGTGTCTTCAAGCACCTCTCGCTCCCGCGCGTAATCCCTAGTAGCAGTTCCTGTATTAATTTTATATTCGCCAATTTCCGCTACGACATTTTGTCGTTGCGCTATCAACGAAATAAGGTCTTTATCTATTTTTGAAAGGCGTTTTCGAAGTTCGTCAAGGTTCATGAATATCTCCCATGGCTGCGGTTTGTACCCGCTGATTGACGTTGACGCAAGTCTAAGGGTTTGAAAGGCATAAACCACTACAATCTATTACCATGTGTTATTCCAAAAAATGATAAAGAGGACTAATGAATAATAATCTTCAACTTATTTCCGAATCAAAAAACTTTAACGGCACTCAACATACATTTGAGCATGAATCAATCACCTGCAATTGCACAATGCGTTTTGCAGTATTTCTACCTGAAGTATCTCACCAGAGTAAGGTGCCAGTCCTATTCTGGCTTTCCGGATTGACCTGCTCTGAAGAAAATTTCATAGTTAAATCGGGTGCTCAGCGTATTGCCGCACAACTTGGCCTAGCTTTAGTAGTACCAGATACGAGTCCAAGAAACTTAAATCTACCCGGTGAAGAAGAACACATGGAAATTGGTACGGGAGCAAGCTTTTATGTAAATGCTACACAACAACCGTGGGCTCCTCACTACAGAATGTTTGACTATGTAACCAAAGAACTAGTTGAAACTATAGATGCCCATCTACCAATTGACATAAACCGTAAATCTATAAGTGGACATTCGATGGGGGGCCATGGGGCTCTTATGGTAGGCCTGAAAGAACCGGATAAGTACGCTTCAGTTTCCGCATTTTCGCCAATCTGTTCTGCCAGCAAATCAAAATGGGGCAGCACAGCCTTGAAACACTATCTTGGGCCTGACAAAGAAATCTGGCGTCAACATGATGTCAGTGCACTCATTCGAAAAAATCCTTGTCATCATGAGTTCCTAATTGACCAAGGGGATGCTGACCCTTTCTTGGAAGAGCTTAGACCGAACGATTTGAAAGCTGCGTGTGTGGCCTCGGGTCAAAAACTAACCTACCGTGAACGAGCTGGCTATGATCACAGTTACTTTTTTGTAAGCACTTATATCGAAGAACATCTTCGATTCCATTATGTAGCTCTATCTTGAACAATAGGGGCCCGATAATATGACTGCTTCACCTTCATTTTCCCTAGAGAAAGATCCACTAAAAATTGTTGATAAGTGGCTTCAAGAAGCTATAGAGAAGAAGGTACAGCGGCACCCAAATTCAATGGTATTAGCTACCATAAGTGATACAAAACAACCATCCACTAGGGTCGTATTATTAAAGAGCTTGTCACTAAATAAAGGCTTTGGTGTGTTCTATACACATTACGGCTCAAGAAAAAGTATCGAGATTAAAAGCAATCCATTTGTTTCTGCAGTGCTACATTGGGATCAACTTGGCAAGCAAATTAGATTTGAAGGCAAAGCTATACGCAGTCCAGTTAAGGAAAGCGATGAATATTTTGTTAACCGTCCTTGGAAAAGCCAGCTCAATGCCTGGGTAAGCGAACAAAGTCAACCTCAAGCTGACCCAAGTGAGCTTATAGCCCGTGCTAAGCAAAAAGCTAAAGACCTAAGCTTACCGGACCCAACTAAAAACAATAAGGACATCTCGGAATCAGAAATATTTTCTATTAGTCGCCCGCCATTTTGGGGTGGCTATAGATTTTGGTTTGCAGCTATTGAGCTTTGGGAGGAGGGTCCAGACCGTTTTCATATTCGTAGACGTTTTGAGCGCTCTCTTTCGCCCTTAGATGCCTTCACGTTTAAAACTGGGCCTTGGAAATCATGGTACCTGCAACCATAGATGACTCAATATGCTAAATCACGAAAAAAATATTTTGTGCCCCTATTGCGGAGAAACAGTTGGCATAATTCTTGATATATCAGCTGAAAAACAAGAATATTTTGAAGACTGCTTTGTTTGCTGTCGGCCAATTTTGGTGCGTTACGAATGTACCTCTGAACAAATCATAAAGCTAGAAGCCATTACGGATGGTTGTGTATGAGACGGGTCTTTTCTATCTACACACTTCTTATTGCCTCCATAACACATGGACAAGAAAACATAATTAGTATCACTCAAGGCACTAACATAGCGATTGCAATATCTCCCAACAAAGAAATACTGGCTTTGGATTTGATGGGACAACTATGGGAGATGCCATCTATAGGTGGTTTAATAAGCCCACTTACACCTCCAACTTTTATTGCTCGTAACCCTAAGTTTTCTCCAGATGGAAAGAAGCTTGTCTATCAGCGTCAGATGGGACTTCAGTGGGATCTATGGCTCACAGATTTAGATGCGCACACTCATTACCAGTTAACAAATACTAACCATAATGAAACCGACCCACATTTTTCTGCTAATGGTAATTGGGTTATCTTTACTTCTTCGCTAACAGGCAATAACAATATTTGGCGCAAAAATATTGAAACAGGACAACTTGAGCAGTTAACTAGTGAAACAGGTAATGCAAACTTCCCAGCTGTATCAGAAAGAAACGAAATAGCTTACGTTGTCGAAAATAGTGGGAATTGGTCGCTTAAGTTACTCCAGAATAGTGGTTCAGTAGAATTATATAAATCAAAATACCCTTTAAGCTCCCCATCATGGCGTCCCACTGGCGGTGTGATTATTTTCAATGAACGTCCATCAATCGATGAAAGCAATCTTGCAATGATATTGCTAGATACCGAACCTATTAGAAAAACTCTGACGCGGCAGGAAGATGTATTCGCTTTTTCGCCGGGTTGGCTCTCCCCAGATGAATTTGTCTATGCAGCAGATGGAGGAATTTGGAGGCGCCGAATAGCAGACACACGCCGCAATGCAATTCCATTTTTTGGACATTTCTCAATAGAAAGAAGTTCTGGCAGCCAAAATCCATCTCAAAGACAACAACGGAAACATATTCCCGATAATACTGACCACTACGCTATCCAAGTAGATCGACTTTATGACGGGGTTCGTAATAAATATCGGAGATACATGGATATTCATGTGCATGGAGCTTACATAAGCGCTGTGGCCCCTAGGGGCACACAACCATTGCCTGATAAAGTAATTGACGCTCGAGATTACACCCTCATACCGGGACTTATTGATTTACATGCCCACTCGCCCGATATTTCAACTCGACGAGCGGGACGTGCGTGGCTTGCCTACGGAATAACTACATTGCGTGAACTAGTTACTAATCAGACTGAATTAGCTGATGGCCTACAACGCAAATCAGCTTGGAGTACTTCTACCATGCCAGGCCCGAGACTCCTACTTACAGGCCCAACTCGAAAAGATCTGGAAACTTTTTCAATCAAGCAAGTCTCAGAATACGATGCATTTCAACTCTATAGCGGCTACCCAGTACAACTTATACCAGAAAAAATTAATGCTGTTAAAGAGTGGGGACTCCCAATCTTTGCAGAAGCTCTCTTCCCCAATATTCACTTTGGCGTTAATGGCATAGAAAAAATAGGCAATCTGCATAAAGACCCTTACAGCCTCCATTTATCCGGAACCAATAAAACATATCAAGATGTCCTCAGCATTTTGACTAGCACGCGAACAAAAATGATCCCGATGATTGTTGCTTCTGGTGGCTTTCAAAGCCTAGCTAATAACGCCGAATCTTGGAAAAGAGATTCTACTTATATAACTTTATTCTCAAGCAGTGAAAGGGGTAAATGGGAAAACGCAATAGAAAATATAATTCCCATAAACACTCTTCAAACCTTTGTTACTAAGTTAGTTGCTGCTGGTGGCCGTATCGGCATAGCTAGTAATACTCCTCACGTACCTTATGGCTTAGGCCTACATGCAGAACTTACTCTATTGGCAAATGCTGGATTATCTAATGATCAAGTTTTGCGATTTGCTACAGCCGAATCAGCCGCCGCCTTGGGACTTGATAATTCTATAGGAACCATTGAACCCGGGAAATTAGCTGACTTTGTGGTTCTTACTGGCAATCCATTAACTCGTATTCAAGACACCTTGTCTATTGAAGCTGTTGTCAAAGAGGGAGAATGGATTTATCGAAAAAATCTTCTTTATCCGCCTTAAACAGCTAAATTTTAACTTTTTTTTTGCATCAAACTACACTCATATTGTCAAACTGAGTCTAAAATGAGCCATATAATATAATAAAAACAATAGCTTAAAAAATTTTGATTAATAGCATTCTAATCTGGTAAATTACTCGGTCCGAATAAAAATAAGAAAAATAAGAAGAAGAAGAAGAAAGCTAACGGCTGTAATAATAATAATAATGGCTAGAACACATTTAAAAAGCTAATAATAATGGTGTTTGTGCAAACAGCTAGGCCGCATACTTGAAACCTTAAACTCCGATAACAATAATAATCTGACCCGGCGTTCCCACCGCCGGGTTTTTTTTGTCGATAGAATTTTAATTAGTCGATAATGGTCAAAATATCCAAATTAATAATCAAATGGCAAGACCGCTGAAACAAGCAGAGGGTATGATTAACTTTAAGGTGCAGAAAATGGCAAATAGACTAACAAAAATATATACACGCACAGGTGACCAAGGTCTTACAAACCTAGCTAGTGGAGAAAGGGTATCAAAAGATGATCTGCGAATAGAAGTATCAGGAACAGTCGATGAAGTGAACTGCGCTATAGGCATAGTACTAAGTGGGGAGAGTGTTCCTGAAGAACTTCGCACTACCTTACTTAAAGTTCAAAACAATTTATTTGATTTGGGAGCAGAAATTTCACTTCCAAAATTTAGCGTAATAAATGCAAAACACATTTCATGGTTAGAGGCCCAACTTGATAGTTTTAACGCAAATCTACCCCCTCTAAAAGAGTTCATACTGCCCGGGGGAAATCAGGAAGCAGCAAACTGCCATCTTGCACGCGCTATATGTCGACGCGCCGAACGTACAGCATGGGCATTAGCAAATGAAATGCCGCTAAATCCTGACCTGCTCAAATATCTTAATCGCCTTTCAGATCTTTTATTTGTTGCTGCAAGAGTGCTATGCCGGGAAAACGGCTTAGCAGAAATTCTATGGCAACACGAAAAATAAAAAATAATCGTATCGCTAGACTATTTGTCAAAACTGCTCTTACTGGTGAGAGTATCACTTTAAATACCAATCAAACTCACTATCTACGCCAAGTACTCAGACTCAGATCAGGGGACCCTTTGTTACTATTTAATGGTATGGGGGATGAAAGACATGCAAGAGTTGAAACCCTAGCCAGATCAGGGTGCAAAATCCGTATAACTGATATTTCACAACCTCTCCCTGAATCACCGCTAAGGTTATCGTTATTACAATCTATAGCGAAAGCGGATGCGATGGATTTAATTATCCAAAAATCAGCAGAGTTAGGCGTGTCATCAGTTTTTCCAATTCTTTCAAGCTTTAGCGTAGTTAAAATAGATGAAGGTCGAGTTGCTCGCAAAATAGCTCATTGGGAAAAAATAGCTCAAAGCGCCTGCGAACAGAGTGGACGCCATTGCCCTCCAATAATACATGCCCCGATAAATTTTAGAGATATATTGGGAAACATCCCTTCTACTGCTACTTGCATTGTCTTGCGGCCAGGATCATCTAAAACTCTCCAGAGTTTTAGTCAAAATTTTCCACATATTTCTGATTTGTACATGCTCATTGGACCAGAGGGTGGTTTTAGCCCTTCGGAATTAGAAGACGCCAAAAAAGCTGATTTTCATTTCATCGACCTTGGCACACGAATCTTAAGAACAGAGACAGCTGCTTTGGCCGCATGCACACTCGCACAGTATCTGTGGGGAGACCTTTCCGTCTAAAATAGAAACAACCAAGAAAAAACTTTTTGGTTGCTAATTCTAAGGAGCGTCTTGGCACAAAAAATGACTATCAGACTCCAGATGAAAAAAGAAAAAAGAAAAAAGTATAAGGATGTTTAAAAAATGAGCCAGCTAATCGGTATAGTGATGGATCCAATTGAAACAATCCAACCAGAAAAAGATTCGACACATGCAATAATGCTTGCTGCACAATGTAAAGGCTGGGACCTAATTTATTTTTTACAAAATGATTTATCTGTAAAGAATGGGATACCCACTGGTACAGGCAGCAAACTACGCGTGATAGATAATCCTAAAAAATGGTTTGAACTAGGCGACTCTTGGGCAGGCAATCTTGATGAATTAGACGTAATTCTTATGCGTAAGGATCCTCCTTTCAACATGGAATATATATACACAACATACATTCTTGAGTTGGCAGAAAAACGAGGATCACTTGTAGTTAATAAACCTTCTAGTTTAAGAAATATAAATGAAAAAGCTTATACTTCATGGTTTCCACACTGCACTCCACCAAGCCTTATCACAAGATCTAAAGCCTCTATTAAGTCATTCATAGAAGAAAATGAGAAAGTGGTTCTAAAGCCGCTTGATGGAATGGGCGGACGTTCAATTTTTGTTGTTGCTGAAGGCAGTCTAAATACAAATGTAATAATAGAAACTTTGACCTGCAATGAAACATGCTACACCCTAGCACAACGTTATATTCCAGAAATTTCAGAAGGAGATAAGCGAATATTGCTAATTGATGGTGTCCCTCTGGACTATGTGCTTGCAAGAATACCAGCGCCTGGCGAGACGCGAGGAAATTTGGTTGCTGGCGCAAAAGGTGAGGGTCGAAAATTAACAGATCGAGACCGGTGGATATGCTCTGAAATTGGCCCAACACTAAAAAAACAGGGTGTACTATTCGCAGGCCTAGACATCATTGGCGACTATCTTACAGAAGTGAACATAACGAGCCCAACAGGTATTCGAGAATTAGATAAACAGTATGATTTAAATATTGCCGATATGCTTTTGGATGCGATTGAAAAAACTTTATCAAAATAAAAATAATTAATGAAAAAACACTCGAAACTCTCTCTGAGTAATAAATTAAGTTCCACTTTTATAATTGCAATTTTTTTCCATGCCATTCTGATACTAGGAATAACCTTTACAGGAAACTCGAATAGCAATAATCCGCATATATCAACATTAAAAATTACGCTAACAGATCAATTTATTGCGCCGAAAGAGACAGAAAATATTATTAGATCAAATCCTATATTAACGAAAAACACTACTACTCACCTATCTTCAGAAAAACCACAGCAACAATCTTTTCAAGCGCTTTCTATGAATCAAAATTTAATTCTGGGAATGTATCTCGACAAATGGAAGCGTAAAGTAGAAAAAATCGGGGCAGAAAATTTACCTAAATTAAGTCCTGAAATAGATGAAGTTCCTACCGTGGAAGTAACTCTTGGGCCTAATGGTTATCTCGAAGAAATACTAATTACTAAATCTTCTGGAAGTGAGTATATAGATCAATCTACTATAAAAATTTTACGCTTGGCGCAACCATTTGACCCACTACCAATACCTATTATTGAAGAGCATGAAACTCTAAGATTCGCATATGAGTGGCACTTCCCGCCAAAGTAAGGCTTACATCAATCAATTGGAGATATCTATAATATTTTACGTGGTGTTAAATAATCTAAGGATGAGATAATCATATTTAGCAAATAAAAACGGAGATATAAGCCAATTGAATACAGGTCTGAAAAATCATTTGTTAATTGCGATGCCTTCTATGACTGATCCAAATTTTGATGGGACTGTTACCTATCTGTGTAGGCATGATGAAAATGGTGCTATGGGAATTATAATTAATCGCCCTCTAAAAATGAGATTATTAGATATTTTTACTCAACTTGAATTCGATTCAGTTGACAGCAAAAAAGCAGAACAGATAGTTCTTAGCGGTGGGCCAGTTCAACAAGAAATGGGTTTTGTTCTGCACCAATCTAATGAATCCTTTGAAAAAACACTTAATCCCAGTAGCGGTGGCATTAAAATTACAGTCTCACAAGACATTCTCAATTCCATGGCACAAGGCAAAGGCCCAAAATCTAGTATTGTTGCACTAGGCTATGCTGGATGGCAGGCAGGCCAATTAGAGGCAGAGCTTGCAGCAAATGCCTGGTTAAGTGTACCGGCTGACCCAACCATTTTATTTCATACTCCCACAGAAAATCGGCGAGATGCAGCTGCTGCTTTACTCGGTGTAGATATTCATCAACTTTCAAACTACGTAGGTCATGCCTAATCAAACAATGGTCTTTTTACTATGATCTCTACTGCTAATAGAGAACTGTTAGTTGCGTTTGACTTTGGTATAAGGCGAATAGGGGTTGCCGTAGGAAATCAATTGACAAGAACAGCTACTCCGCTGGATGCGGTGGTTGTTGGAAGCAAATTACCCTGGAATTCTCTAGATAAAATTATAAATGCTTGGAATCCAGGACAACTTATTGTGGGCCTACCTGATCCAAGCCACAATAGAAACATTTCAACAGAATGTGACTCTTTCTCTGAAGAACTAAAAAAACGATATAAACTTCCCTCTTTTAGAGTAGACGAATCTTTTACCTCCAGGGCTGCTGTATCACAGCTTAAAGAATACCGAGAATCTGGCATCATGAAAAAACAAATCAAAAAAGGACACATTGATAGCCAAGCAGCCTGTTTAATTGCTGAACAATGGATGCATAACAAATCCACATCAAAAATGCGTACATCCACTACCGATAAATAGGGAGAGCTTTTTGAGCTCCGGAATAAACAGAAATACAATAAATCTTGAAGAAGCTGTAATACTTTCACAACAGTCATTTGAAGGTAATCAGTACATTGTAAGGGCTTACTCTCCAAAATGTGCCTCGCGAGCTAAACCAGGAAATTTTGTGCATCTAACCTGTGATACATCAATATCCATGCGCAGGCCACTATCAATTATGAGATCTGATAGTCAAAACGGATGGTTAGAATTTCTCTATAAACCAATTGGAGCTGGTTTAGAGTTGCTCACACAAAAGGTAAAAGGCGACAAGCTGAGTTTGTTAGGCCCCATTGGGAATAACTTTATAAATAAAATAACAAGACCTTTGATTCTCGCACTGGGCGGTGGCGTGGGCATTCCGCCTATGATCTTTCTTGCTGAAACTCTACAAAATGACGAACGATTTAAGATGTTAGTTTTAATGGGATCAGAGGCCCCATTTCCTTTCAAATTGACTGATGCAAAAATTTTAGTGTCTGGCATACCTTCAATAGCATCTTATAGTGTTGATATGCTTGAAAAATGGGGAATCCCGTCGCGCGCTGCTAGTAATTCTGGATATAGCGGTTGTTTTCAAGGGCATGTAACTGAGCTTGCTAGACATTGGATCCAAAACCTTTCATTAAATCAACAAAAAAAAGTTCAATTACTAGGCTGTGGTCCAACACCAATGCTAGAGGCTACAGCAGCCTTAGCAAAAGAATTTAATCTTCCTTGCCAACTTGCTATAGAAGAATTTATGGCCTGTGGTGTTGGAGGATGTGCGGGTTGCACAGTACTTCTAAATACTAATGAAGGCCCAACAATGAAACGAGTCTGCGTAGACGGGCCTATTTTTGATGCATATCAGCTATATGGATAATCTTTAGAAAATTATTTTTTAAAAAGCATATGAAAAAATTAAATTCTTCTTCATATAAAATAGAGGGCACCAAAAAGCGTCTGAAAGAAGTGCAGGTCAGAGTAAATTCGGCGCTTCTTGCTGCTGGCAGAAAACCCGGCGAAACATCCATACTTGCAGTAAGCAAAAAAAAACCTGTGGCTGCAATTGAGTCACTTTACAAAATGGGCCAAATTGATTTTGGCGAAAATGTTATACAGGAGGCTTCTAGAAAAGTGTCCGCTCTCAAACATTTAAACATTAACTGGCATTTTATTGGCCAAATCCAATCTAATAAAACTCGTGAAATCGCAGAGAATTTTCAATGGGTGCACACTGTAGACAGAATAAAAATCGCCAAACGCCTAAATAACCAACGTCCACACCAAGCTCCACCTCTCCAAATTTGCATTCAAGTTAATCAGAAAGGAGAGTCTCAAAAAGGAGGCATTGAACCATCTGGTGTTAAAAGCCTTGCATACGAGATCATGGAATTGCCTAGACTACACCTACGAGGTCTCATGACGATTCCTCCACTAGCCAAAGCTCCAGAAGAAACAGCAACTTTTTTTTCTCTACTTGAGGAGCAACTGAATAGACTAAAGGAGGAAGGAATTCCTATGGATACACTTTCTATGGGAATGTCTTCTGATTTAGAAACAGCCATTCTGAACAACAGTACAATTGTTCGCATAGGAAAGGCTATCTTTGGCCCCAGATTACAGAATGAGAAATACATATGAGAGATCCACTTATTTTTCTTATCAGGACGTTCACAGATTTCTACCTTTTAGCTTTTCTACTGAGGTTCATTCTGCAGTGGATTAAGGCTGATTTTTATAATCCTTTAACACAGGCAATTGTAAAAATAACAACTCCCTTGATACAGCCTTTTAGGGGTTTTATTCCTTCTTCAAAACACATTGACACCCCAACTCTTGTAGTACTTGTATTGCTAGAAATTGTCGTTACTTGGGTACTTATTACTCTTGCAGGCCTTTCAACCAACCTTTTTCCTCTATTAATTTTAGTCTTTTTAAGACTAATCAGTCTCACGCTTTGGTTTTATTCAGTAAGTATTTTTATATATGTAATTCTAAGTTGGTTTGGTCAACAAGGCTATAACCCGATTGCTCAAGTGCTTAGTCAATTAAATGAACCGCTTTTACGTCCATTCAGACGGATTTTACCGTCTATGGCTGGTATTGATTTCTCGCCTATGCTGGCACTCATACTCCTACAAGCGGGGTTGATGACAATACCACTACCTGCTTTTCTTAGATAAGCTAGATCTCTAAATCCTACTAAATATCATCACTAACTCGATTGCGAATTCTAATCAGATCTTTGTGAGAAACATAAAGTAGCCCTGAAACCTTTCGCACCAAATAGTCCTCATGCTTATCTAACTCTTTGTCCGCTAGGGCGACTCGCCAAAGCATCTCTATCACATCATGTTTTTCATTGACACTCAGCGTTTCATGCAACTCCCTTGTAAAATATTGCAGAGAAACCGCATCATCCGCTTCTTGCTCTGCCTCTTTAACAAGCAGTGATGTCTCTTCAATAGATAAATCAAAAAAGGAGCCAAGCTGTTTCAAAACAGTTTCTCCTTCTATTGCCTCTTCTTCCTCGTCAGCCCTTACAATCTCAACAAGAAGTGTGGCAGTTGCAAGCTGCAATGCATGTCTTCTCTCGTCAGTTCCTTCTTTAGACGTACTCAGAGTATTATTTAATATTTCACGCAGCCCTTGTAACATGCAAAAGTCTCATATTGTATTCACTTCATATCAGAACTAAAAAAGACCCCAATAAAAATATTTTAACCACAACTTAAATAATAAAACATATCACTTAGATTCTTTAAAATCTAAAGACGCAGAATTAATACAATATCTGAGGCCAGATGGTTGTGGTCCATCTGTAAATACATGACCAAGATGAGCATTACACTGAGAACAAAGAACTTCCTCTCTTATTCTTCCATGGCTAGTGTCTTCAGTAGTTGATACGGCTTCCTCAGACTCAGGCGACCAGAAACTAGGCCAGCCAGAGCCAGAGTCATACTTGTTATCAGATGAAAATAATTTGCTTTCACAACAGACGCATATATAAGTGCCCGTAGCCTTGTGATTATTATATTTCCCTGAAAATGCAGGTTCAGTTCCAGACTCCTGCGTAACTTCAAACTGTTCCTCAGTTAGCTTATCTCGTAATTCTTCTGTCGTTGGTTTTTGTTTGTTGCCCATAATGTTTCTCATGCTAAGGAAATTAAATGACGAATGACTATCTGTTCTTTCTTAAATATAGAAATATTCTATTACTTATGCCTAGCTATTACTTTTTAGAGTTTATGCTCTCTTCATCAGACCTATCAACTACAATAATTCGCCTGTCTAATTTTATTTTATGTACGTCTTTAACTTAACTATTAATAATTAGTCTACTTAAGTGATTTAGCAGATAACTATTCTTTGAGAATTAGTCCATTTAGATGCTGAATAAAAAGAACGGGATCCTTTAAAGGCCTTCCTTCTATCAATGAGGCCTGTTCAAATAATATCCAAGACAAACTCTCAACATAAATTTCCTCAGTCTCACCCATTAACCTTTCTACCAACGGATGCTTTCGATTAAGTTCCAATGAAGGAATGGTGTCAGGAGCATCGTGCCCACTTGCTTTAAGCATTTCCCTCATTTGAAAACTTAAATCCTGTTCACCGAGAACTAAACAAGAAGCGCTTTCTTTAAGCCGCGCACTCATCCGAACTTTATCAACACTTTCCCCAAGAATATTTTTTACACGCTCTAATATTTGTTTCTCTTCTGTTGTTGGTTTGGTCTCAATATTTTTTGAATTATCATCTCCATCCAAGTCAAGATCACCGCGCCCAACATCTTTGAATTTTTTTCCATTAAATTCAGTAAGATGTTGCATAGACCACTCATCAATGCGGTCTGAAAGAAGCAAAACTTCGATCCTTTTCTCACGAAGGGATTCCAAATGTGGGCTATTCTTAGCCGCAATTGGAGATTCTGCTGTGAGATAATAAATCGTATCTTGAGTATCTGTTGCAGAATCCAGGTAAGCTTCCAACGAGCGATCCTGCTCTAACCCTTCTGATAGGGTAGTGTTAAAGCGAAGCAAACTAGCTATTTTTTCTTTATTTTTCGGATCCTCTGCTAATCCTTCTTTAATCACTGTTCCAAATTCTTTCCAAAAAATCTGATACTTCTCTGAATCAGAACTAGCAAGGTTCTCTAATATAGAGATAGATCTCTTAGTAAGGGCACTTCTAATAGCGCCAACTGCTGGATCCTGTTGCAATAACTCACGCGAAACATTTAATGAAAGATCACTGGAATCAACCACCCCACGCATAAATCTCAGGTATAAAGGAAGAAACTGTGTAGCTTCATCTGTAATAAAAACCCGCTGAACATACAACTTTAGCCCTCGTGGAGACTCCCGATTCCAGAGATCAAAAGGAGCGGATGCGGGCACAAAAAGTAGACCTGTATATTCTCTCTTTCCTTCAACCTTGTTATGGCTCCATGTTAATGGATCCATAAAGTCATGAGCTATATGCTTGTAGAACTCAATATATTCTTCATCCGCAATTTCTGTTCTCGGTCTAGTCCACAATGCCTTTGCTTTATTGATAGGCTCATTAGTATTGTCCTCATCAGTGTTTTTGAGTCTGACCGGAAACCCTATATGATCTGAATATTTTCTTATAAGCGTGCTTACTCTCAGATTATCAACGAACTCTATCTCTTCGGGCTTCAAGGTGAGCTTTATTACTGTTCCTCTGCCTTGTTTTTTCACAGTTTCAACTTTGTAATTACCATCCCCCGTCGAAACCCATCGAACACCGTCAGATGCCTTTAAGCCTGCCCTTCTAGTTAACACTTCAACATGTTCTGCCACTATGAACGCTGAGTAAAATCCGACACCGAATTTACCTATTAATTGAGAATCCTGTTTCGCCTCTCCGCTAAGGGATTCAATAAATTTAGCTGTGCCTGAATGGGCAATAGTACCAAGTTGCTCGATGATCTCATCACGACTCATGCCAATACCGTTATCACTTATTGTCAAAGTGCGGTCATCTGAATTCAGCGTTATAGATATCACCAGATCTTTTTCATTCTCCAAAAGCTCAGGTTTCTCAAGAGCTTCAAATCTAAGTTTATCGTTTGCATCTGAAGCGTTAGAAATTAGCTCTCGCAGAAAGATTTCCTTATTGCTATATAGAGAATTAATCATCAGGTTCAGAAGTTGCTTTACTTCCGCCTGAAAACTGAATACATCTGGCTTTTGGGTTTTGCTCATCAGCAACTCCAAAAATATTTAGATTGAAAAAATAAATGGGGCGTCATACTGACAATTTCAAGGCATTACAGCGGCAAAAGTTTTTCTAAATGCAAGATTAAAATCATAGAAAGCAACTGGGCTTCTAAATTGCATAAGTATCAGATAACCAAAGAACATATAGTTTCATTTTCTCATGAATCCCTACTATGAATCATTAGGGTCGTATCTCTATAGGAGTGAGTTCATCTATCATTAGCCAAATATCTATCATGTCTGAATTGGATACAGCAATGCACCCGTCGGTCCAATCTAGTCCTTGTGCACGAAGTGCAGAGTACCTTTCTTCATTAGGCTGTCCGTGGATCATTATTTGCCCACCCGGGTCTACCCCAAGCTCTCCAGCTCTGGCAAGATCATAATCATTTGGATAGGACACTTTGATAGAAAGGAAATAATCACTGTTGGGGTTTTTTGTTTCTAGGTAATAATGACCTTCGGGAGTACGAAAATCACCCGAACGTTGTTTAGGGCCTTCCGGAACTAACCCCAGCGCAATATTAAAAGTCTTCAAAACTTTATCTTCTTTATACAGATGAAGCTTACGCTCAGATTTGATAACAAGCACCCTATCTGCTTTGTCATAGTTAGGCGTCAGATCATTTGCGCTTACAGCCCAATTGAAGGCCAAAAGAAGAAAACACAAGTATTTAATAATTTTTATTGTTCTATTCACCCAAACACTCTAAAACAATTATCCGCTATAGATCAACGAGTGAATATGCCTACTTAGAAACCTTCTTTGATATTAAAGCTTTCTGAGTGCTGCAATACGTTCCTCTAGAGGAGGATGAGACATAAACAGCTTTCTAAAGCCGCTTGCCTTGCCTGCTGAAATCCCAAAAGCTTGCATAGATTCTGGCAAATCAGAAGGTTGATGGACACGGCGCAACTGCTCCAAAGCACTGATCATATTGTCTCGACCAGCCATCCTAGCACCACCAAAATCTGCTCTGAATTCACGCTGTCTCGAAAACCACATAACTATTGTACTAGCCAAGATTCCTAGAACAATCTGAGCAATGATACTAGCAATATAAAACCCTGGGCCGTAACCGCGCTGAGTTCTAAAAATCAATCGATCAACCATAAAACCCACAACTCTTGAGAGAAATACTACAAATGTGTTAACCACACCCTGTATTAACGCAAGAGTTACCATATCTCCGTTTGCGACATGACTAACCTCATGAGCAAGTACAGCCTCGACTTCTTTTTCTCCTAACTGTTTTAATAATCCGGTACTCACTGCAACTAATGCATTATTTCTATTAGCGCCAGTTGCAAACGCATTCACATCAGGCGCTTCGTAGATTGCAACTTCCGGCATTCCTATATCTGCCATTTTTGCTTGCCTCTGGACAGTATTAAGCAGCCAACTCTCCACAGAATTCTTTGGCGAATCTATAACTCTTGCGCCTGTTAGGCGCTTAGCAGACCACTTTGAAATCACTAGCGAAACAAAGGAGCCTGTAAAACCAATAACAGCAGAAAAAACTAATAATGCCTGTAGGTCAAGTGATGTTCCTTGTTCAGCTAGCAGCGATTCAACTCCCAAGAGTCTCATGAAGATGGATAAAACAACTAAAATGGCAATATTAGTGCCTAGGAATAGAATAATTCTGTTCATATCTGCTTAAATCTTAATAAATTTTCTAAAAAATATTTCTTGAACATAAGGCCTCTAAAGATAATTTCAAGGCTTTTTTTGACAAAAGCATAAATCACTTCGGAAGACTTCATATATTAGATCATTAGAATTATGTATTAGCTTCCTATACTGTGCGAATAATGAAGACCAACATCTCTTCCTCGCTAATAAGATACTGGACACCTCAGTACTGGCCCACTTGGATTTTAATTGGACTCATACGAACTAATTTGTTACTGCCTCTTCGCTGGCAAATTACTATTGGGAAATGTATAGGTAGATATTGCAGCCGGTTACTTCCTGAAAAGCGGCATATCGCATCAAAAAATATAGAAGTTTGCTTTCCAGAATTTTCAGCTAAAGAACGAGAGGGACTAGTTGATAAAAATTTTGAGGCTATGGGCGCTGCTTTTTCAGAAATAGCTATGGGGTGGTTTGGTAAAAAACAATCAGTTCAGAAAATATTTAAGATTGATGGACAAGAACATCTAGCAGAAGCCCTTGAAAAAGGAAGAGGGGTTATTTTATTTTGCGGTCATTTTACATCCATCGAGATTCTATACCCTGCATTAAAACCTTTTTGCCCACGGCTAACGGCAATGTACAAACCAATGCGAAATAAGCTTGCAGATGAGATTATGTTAAGAGGTCGATTGAGAAGTTTTGATGAGCTATTTTCCAAATATAGCGTAAGGAATCTTATAAATAGCCTGAATAAAAATTCAGTGGTTATACATTTAACAGATCAATGCTATACAGGAAAACATAGCGCATTAGTTCCATTTTTTAGTGAGCCGGCAATGACTAGTACCGCTACAAGCAGGTTACTAAAACTTAGTGGGGCAACGCTTTTACGGCTGTTTTACAAACGCCGTGAAGATGATACCGGTTATATTGCTCAAATATGTCCGCCCTTGAAAAACTTTCCAACCAATGACGCAACAAAAGATACAGCCATATTGATGAAAGAACTTGAGACCTATATAAGAACATGCCCAGAACAATATGCTTGGATTCATAAACGCTTTAAGGGAAGACCTAAACCTTATATAGATATTTATAACGACGCAGGCCGTTCTTAGAACGTGAAAACACCAGTAAAAAATGAAGTCAAAAGTGAAAACTTTGTCCTATAGTCAATTTCTAGCACCTAGATACTTACCTACCTGGGTATTACTAGGATGGATGAAAATTGCTGCCCTCCTGCCTTACCCTTGGCAAATTAATATAGGAAAATATTTTGGCAAGCTAGGATTTTATATTGCCAAAAAGACTCGCAATAATGTAAGAAAAAATATAGAAGTTTGCTTTCCAGAACTGTCTGGTGCAGATAAAAATACGTTTGTAAAAAACCATTTTGAAGCTGTAGGGGCAGCTTTTTCAGAAATGGGGTTAGGCTGGTTTTCTTCCACGAACAGACTAATTGAATTAGTTAAAGTTGAAGGAATAGAACATGTGGAACGTGCCCGAGAAAAAGGCAAAGGGATAATAATTCTAGCAGCTCATTTTACTACTCTTGAAACTAGTACATCTGTCCTAGGAGAATATTTTCCAGGAATGAAATCTATTTATCGCCCCCAACCTAACGCTATGATAGACGCTCTGATACATCGCGGAAGAAAAAGACAAGTAGAAGAACAAATTCCTAGTGACAATATACGGGCAATGGTCAGAGCATTACGCAATAATCATTCAGTCTGTTATCTGGCAGACCTTGCAAATAAGGGTAGTAATAGCGAGCTTATCCCTTTTTTTGGCGAACCTGCGATCACATCAACTACCGTTAGCAAGCTTGCAAAAATAACAGGTGCTACTGTACTAACGTATTTCTTTAGAAGACTACCAGGAAAAGAAGGATATGTAGCCAACATTGGAGCACCTCTTGAAGACTTTCCATCGGATGATGTTATAGCAGATACCTGTAGATTAGTTAGGCGTCTAGAGGATTACATTCGTCTGGCGCCCGAACAATATATGTGGACCTATCGTCGCTTCAAAGGTAGACCTCATCCATTTCGAGACATTTACAATCCAGAGTTGTAACTGCTTAATAATTGCTTCCACCCTTTCTCATTAAAATTACACCCCGACTTAAGGGAAAGTTTTTTTAAAGACCTCAATAGTCTATTTATATTTTTCTTTTTCCAAGTCCCGTCTTCGTATACACCGCTTCTGTCAAAATCAACAAGATAAATTTGTTCTGAGCTATCGATAATTATGTTATGAGCGTTCAAATCAACGTGATTTACGCCCTTTTGATGGAATCGTTTTAACGTCAAACCAATAGTTCTCCAGTGTGCGCTTTCTGTTTCTTTTGAAATAATCAAAGACGCCCAAGAATGAGAATTCTCAATACACTCTGTAATGATATTTGCGCTATAGAAGATTCCATTTCTAATAACTTGAGCCGAAATTGGACGAGGTACTGGTAAGTTTTGTTGGTAAAGGGATTGAAGCAACCGCCATTCCCTAAAAGAACGGGTTTTTTCTAGTCCCGTCCACACATAAATATCTTCTGTAACATTCGCTATCAGCCCTCCACGATGATAGTGACGAAGGACCCACTTCTCATCTTGCTGTTGAACGACGAAAACCTTGCCTCTTCCAAGAATTTCATCGATTATCAAATTATGATCACGCCAATATGATTCTAGAAACCATTCGCTTGGCAGTTGCGTATATTTGCTCCTATCAAACAATATGTAGGAGTTTTTCTTTATTTGCACTTTCGGACTTAACATTTAATTTGACGCCAACACTTAATGGCATAGTAATAAACAATATTAGCGCTCATGTGTGTTATCTGCTTCCATACGAGTCCCACCTAACACAGTAACAACAGCACTACATATTTCCTCGACTCCAATATCATTCATACATTTAAAATGATCAAGAGGACACTCTCGACGAAAACAAGGGCTACATTCTAAATCAAGATAAAAAATATCTTTTTTTTCAGTCAAAGGCGGCGTTAATGCTGGAGATGATGATCCATACAATGCAATCACATGAGTATTTACTGCTGCAGCGACATGCATTAATCCTGAATCATTTGTCACCGCGACCTTAACAGATGCAATAAGATCTACTACATCTTCTAGGCTAGTTTTACCACACAAATTTATTACATTATGATTTTTAATCATAGCGACGATTGCATCGCCTAATTGACGTTCTTTTTCAGAACCTAAAACCCATACTTGCAGGCCAACGCTTACCAAGCGCGATGCAAGCTCAGCATATTTTTCTACAGGCCACTGTTTAGCTGGGCCATACTCTGCTCCTGGAATTAATGCTACCGTTTCTATTGATGGATTTAGCCTTAATCGTCTGGCAACAAGATCAAGATTTTTTTTATCTACATTTAATGTTGGATTTGAAATTAGTGGGAGATTTTCCTCATCTGAGCCGAGACCCAGAAAAACCATTTTTTTAATAGTTTGATTTAAAATGTTAGCGTCAAATGAACGCATGTCATTTATCAAACCATATCGCCATTCGCCACGATACCCTGTACGTACAGGAATAGTTGCAAAAAATGGGACGAGAGAGGCTTTTAAGGATCTAGGCAAAATAATCGCCCTGTCATAGCGCTTTTCACGCAATCTCTGACCTAAGGCCCAGCGTGCGCTGAGTGCCAGATGCCCATGTACAACGTTCAGTTCCATCACATCATCAACCTCTGACATTCGATCAAGAATAGAAATTGACCAGATTGGTGCAACAACATCTACTTGGCTATTTGGCTCTCGGCTAACAAGCAACTTAAATAAAGACTGCGCCATGACCATGTCGCCAACCCAAGACGGGCCTACAACCAGCCATTTTATGCCGCCGCTCACTTTTTTTGCGTGCGCCTATCAATATCATTATTCAGCACATCAAGATATTTTTTTATACCGAGCTTCACATCCAGAAAAGAACTTTTATAGCCAACAGATCTCAGTTTCTCTATTTCTGCCTGCGTATAGCTCTGATACGAATTTACGAGATTCTCTGGAAATGGGATATAACACTTTACCCCTTTTCCATGCCAATCAATGATCGAATCAGCCACTTCATTAAAGCTGGAAGCTTTTCCTGTACCGACATTGAATATGCCAAACACCTCTGGATTCTCAAACATCCATAAATTCACACTAATTACGTCATCTATATGAACAAAATCTCGTCTTTGTTCCCCATCTTTTAAGCCATCATTTCCTTCAAAAAGTCTGGCCTCACCCTCAACCTGTACTTGTTGATTTAAATGAAAAGCAACACTTGCCATCTTTGCTTTATGAGCCTCGCCGGGACCATAAACATTAAAGTAACGTAATCCCACTATTTGGCATGAAGTCTCAGCGACCGAACTCTTTTGAAGAAAATTTCTTCGAACATAATTATCAAAAAGCAATTTAGAGTAACCATATATGTTTATTGGATACTCGCTGTTAGAATTTTCTTCAAAAACACTATTATTCCCATAGACGGCTGCAGATGAAGCGTAAATAAAAGACACATTTTCATCATGACAATAATGAAGAAGTTCCTTTGAGTAGTGATAATTATTTTCCATCATATATCGCCCATTCCATTCTGTAGTCACAGAACAAGCGCCCTGGTGAAAAACACAATGAGGAACAAAACCCAGTCCATCTTTCAGACGCTTAAGAAGTAAGTCTTTATCCCAATAGTCAGCAATATTTGTATCTGCAAGGTTCAAGAACTTATGGCCGTCAGTTAGGTCATCAACAGCTAGAATATCCGTATAACCCAGACGGTTAAGCCCCTTTACTAAATTGCTTCCAATAAAACCAGCAGCTCCGGTCACAATAATCATAGAATCAAGAATGTTCTTCAGAGGCTAAGCTATAGTTCGTGCCACAATATGGGCACTTGGCTGTGCCCGTTGATTGAATTGGAAGAAAGACTTTAGGATGAGAATTCCAGAGGTACATATCTGGAAGCGGACAATGCAATGGTAATTGATCAAGACTAACTAAATAGTCCTGATCTGTATTTGCAGGCTTGAGGTGCTCCTGAACTCTTCCGGGCCTATTTCTCACAATTGTCTCCTAGGTCAATGAGTAGATTATAACCACTACAAACAATAAAGCTCTGTTTGGATCCAGATACTTTTCAGTTACATAAAAAAAACCCCACTACTTTGAGTGGGGTTTTATTTAGTCTGCAAATAGACTCTACATCATACCGCCCATACCGCCCATATCAGGCATCGGAGGTGCAGCCGCTTCCTCTTTAGGCTGCTCAGCAACCATAGCCTCAGTAGTTAACAGAAGCCCAGCGACTGAACTAGCGTTTTGAAGTGCAAGGCGGGTAACTTTAGTAGGGTCGATAATACCCTGCTCAACTAAGTCGCCGTACTCACCCGTACCAGCATTAAAGCCATAGTTACCCTTTCCTTCAGCAACAGCATTTAAGACAACAGATGCATCTTCTCCAGCGTTGCTAACGATTTGACGCAAAGGCTCCTCTACAGCACGACGCAAAATACCTATACCAACATCCTGATCGGCATTATCACCTTTTAATTTATCAAATGCCTTGAGAGAACGGACCAAAGCTACGCCACCACCAGGTACTACTCCTTCTTCAACTGCTGCCCTAGTTGCGTGCAATGCATCTTCAACCCTAGCTTTTTTCTCCTTCATCTCAATCTCAGTAGCCGCGCCTACCTTTATTACAGCAACACCTCCAGCAAGCTTTGCAACTCGTTCTTGGAGTTTTTCACGATCGTAATCAGATGTTGATTCTTCAATTTCAGCATTTATTTGATCTACTCGACCTTTAATATCGTCTGCAGCACCAGCACCATCAATAACAGTAGTGTTTTCCTTGCTGATCTGAATCTTTTTAGCCTCTCCTAAATCCTCAAGACTTGCTTTCTCGAGTGATAAACCAACTTCCTCAGAAATTACCTGGCCTCCAGTGAGAATTGCAATATCCTGCAACATTGCTTTACGACGATCACCAAAACCAGGTGCTTTTACCGCAGCTACCTTAACAATACCCCTGATATTATTAACAACCAATGTAGCAAGGGCTTCGCCCTCAACATCTTCGGCAATAATTAATAATGGGCGACTAGATTTAGCAACGCCCTCAAGCAAAGGAAGTAGATCACGGATATTCGAGATTTTTTTGTCGTGAATAAGAACATGCGGATCTTCTAACTGTACAGACTGACTCTGTTGGTCATTGATGAAATATGGAGACAAATAGCCCCGATCAAACTGCATTCCCTCAACAACATCAAGCTCATTATCAAGTGCTGAGCCTTCCTCAACTGTGATGACCCCTTCCTTTCCTACCTTGTTCATCGCTTCTGCGATGATAGAGCCAATTTCCTGATCAGAGTTTGCAGAAATCGTCCCTACTTGAGCAATAGCTTTATCATCCTCACAAGGCTGAGAAAGTGACTGGAGTTCATTAACCAAGGAAACAGAAGCTTTATCAATCCCTCTCTTTAGGTCCATTGGGTTAAAGCCTGCTGCAACAGCTTTTATCCCTTCTCTTAGAACGGCTTGAGCTAATACAGTAGCAGTTGTGGTTCCATCTCCAGCAGCATCAGATGTTTGTGAAGCTACTTCCTTCACCATCTGAACACCCATGTTTTCAAACTTGTCTTCTACTTCGATCTCTTTGGCAACTGACACACCATCTTTAGTAACAGTGGGGGCTCCAAAACTCTTCTCTAAAACAACATTTCGGCCTTTAGGGCCAAGGGTCACCTTAACGGCATCTGCCAGCACATTGACTCCTTTAAGCATACGCTGGCGTGCCTCTTCGGCAAATCTCACTTCTTTCGGCATTTCATATCTCCTAACGAATTCTTTATAAGCGGGTATCTGATGAGAGTTTCATTAACCCTCAATGACGGCCATAACATCGTCTTCACGCATAACAACGACTTCCTCACCATCAACCTTAACTTCGGTACCCGAATATTTGCCGAACAGCACATTGTCCCCAACCTTAAGATCTAAGGCTCTGACTTCACCGTTGTCCAGCAACTTCCCATTGCCAACAGCAACTACTTCACCTTTAATAGGTTTTTCCGCTGCGGCATCCGGAATCACGATACCCCCAGGGGATGTTCGTTCTTCCTCAGTGCGCCTAATGACGACGCGATCATGTAACGGACGAATCTTCATAGATGGGTCTCCATTTTCCAAGACTATGATTTAATTAAAAATTCCAAATGTGGCCAGTACAGCTATTAGCACTCGGCCCATTAGAGTGCTAATAATAGGGGCGAATAAAAGGATTTCAAGGGGGTTGTGCGAAATTATCACGCGCAGCGGATACTCCAATATGCTTAAATCCATTAAAAATGGGATATTTTCATTTGAAATCAAAGCCGATAGTGGTATTAACAACCTGTGCTAACACAGGCGAAGCTGATGAAATTGCCATAACTTTGGTAGAGAAAAAACTGGCCGCCTGTGTAAATAGAGTTGACGGGTTAATGTCAACCTACAAGTGGAATTCGAAAATACAGCAAGAACATGAAATATTGTTGATAATCAAAACCACAAACAAAAACTTTGAGGAATTGAAGAAAACAATTCAAGATCGTACAAGTTATGCGTTACCAGAAATTATTGCACTACCAATATATAAAGGATCAGCTAAATACATTAAATGGCTTTATGAATCACTAGAAGATGGGTATTAATACAAACAAATTTCAATTTTGGAAGGGGCCATCCGCTATATTACTTGGCCTGTTTTTGTTCGCCTGCAAAATAATAGAGGCACAAGAAATACTTCGCCCTGAAGCTGCTTTTCCTTATACATTGGAAGCGAATCAGAATAAAATTACGCTAACTTTCCAAGTTCAAAATGGTTACTACTTATACCGAGACCGTTTTGGTTTCGAAACCTCTACAAACGGTGTAATTCTTGGTGAAGCGGAATTTCCAGACGGACAAATTCACGAAGATGAATTTTTTGGTGTTATGGAAACATATCGTGACCAATTTCAAATTCATATACCTATCGAACAATCGACGAACCATAATGAAATGGAGTTCCAGCTATTACTTCAAGGCTGCGCGGATATTGGTCTATGTTATCCGCCACAACGTTGGAATAACCTCATAACTTTCAACTCAGACAATCAAAGTGTTGGCTCGATATTCGCTAATTTTTTATCTGCAACTGATGTAAATGATGAACCTCTTCCTCCTGATGAGGCATTTATTATGGATGTTCGGGTGGAGCAAGCCAATGAAATTACAGTTAGTTGGATCATTCAGCCAGGCTATTACCTATACAAAGATAAATTCGAGTTTGCGGTAGATGGGTCAATTGAGATAGGTGCACCTCGCCTACCTAACGGAGAAATCACAGAGGACGAATACTTTGGTGAGGTAGAAGTCTACTACGACTATATTGAGTCAAAAATTCCGTTCTCTCGAGCATCTCCAAATGAAGTCGAGATTCAACTCCAGGCTCAATATCAAGGCTGCAAAGTAAACAGCATTTGCTATCCCATTATGGAAGCATTTCGCAACTTAGTCATTCCAGCGTCTAGCGTGTTTGCCGCTACAACACTTAATGAGTCGGCACCTTTAATGGTTTCTGAACAAGACCGGCTAGCTAACGTCATTATTAACTACCCCTTATGGGCTGTTATGGGCATCTTCTATGGCCTCGGTTTGCTACTTGCGTTTACACCATGCGTATTACCAATGGTGCCTATTCTTTCTGGTCTCATTGCTGGCCAAGGAGAAAGGGTAACTCCAACAAGAGGTTTTTTGCTTTCATTCTCATATGTGATGGGTATGGCAATTACCTATACAGCTGCTGGAGCTGGAGCAGCGCTTGCAGGAGGGCAAATACAAGCCGCCTTTCAGCAACCTTGGATTCTTATTTTGTTTGCTACACTTTTTGTAGTATTAGCTATGGCTATGTTTGGTCTCTTCGAGCTTCAGATGCCATCTTCTATACAAAATAGACTAACGACCTTAGCAAACAAACAAAAGGGAGGCACTTTTGTTGGTGCAGCTTTCATCGGAGCACTTTCAGCTCTAATTGTAACTACCTGCGTAGCCCCGCCCCTAGTTGCCACACTGGCCGTTATAGGACAAAGCGGAGATGTGTTTCGTGGCTCAAGCGCACTATTTGTTTTAAGCCTAGGAATGGGTACTCCACTACTAGTACTAGGAGCCTCGGCAGGAAAACTGTTACCAAAAGTTGGTCCCTGGATGCATACGGTTAAGGTGTCTTTCGGGTTTATGATGCTTGGACTAGCAATCTGGATGTTAGAACGAATCCTGCCTGGAAACATCACTCTAGCCCTATGGGCACTGCTTGTATTTTTTGCAGGGGTGTTTCTAGGTGCGTTTGAGGCTTTGCCAAATTCGCCTTCAACGCGGCAAAGACTTCGTAAAGGTCTAGGGGTAATAGCTTGTCTTTACGGTGCACTAATGGTTATTGGAGTATCTCTAGGCGGGGACAACCCTCTTAACCCAATACCACAAAGATCGTTCCTTGATGGTTCAGTGAGTAATACAAATTTGTCATCGCTGTCTTTTGCACCAATTGCCACGGTCACAGAACTAGAAAATGCCTTAACTCAAGCGTCGAATGATCAGATGCCTGTTATGGTCGACTTTACAGCAGACTGGTGCGTAGCATGTAAAGAGTACGAAAGGTACACATTCCCTGATAGGGACGTTATCACAGCTCTAGATCCCTTTATGTTGCTGCAAATTGATGTCACTGAAAACAATGACAATGACCAAGCATTACTCAGATATTTTTCAAGCTATGGCCCACCAACCATTGCTTTCTTTAATCGCGAAGGCGAGGAACTTCAAGCATACAAACTCGTTGGGTTTGTTAATGCAGAAGAATTTAGTTCTCATGTACGTCAAATTTCTTCGTTGTAAAATGAGCTAGTGTTAACAGGTAAATTTTTATGGCGCGAAGTGCAATCATTACTCTTATATTAAGTTTTATAGCAGTAGTTGCGTATTTGGGATATCGCACATTCATAGCAACTCCAAATATACAATCGCTCGAAATAATAGAACCTAGACAATCACTAGGCATGTTGCCTGAATTCTCCCTTACTGATCTCACAGGAGATGCCCGATCTATACAAAGCTGGCCCGAAAATGCACTAGTGATAAATTTCTGGGCTACCTGGTGTGCACCTTGCTTGAGAGAAATTCCTTTGTTGAAAGAGTTTCAAAATCAAAACAATGACTACCCTTTGCAGGTTATTGGCATTGCAATTGACAAATTCGAGGCAGTTGAAAACTTTGCTACTGAAATGGATTTTAATTACCCTATTCTTGTAGGAGAATCTGATGCAATGAATGCCGCTGGTTCTTTTGGTGTTGAATTCTTTGCTCTTCCCTTTACTGTATTTTCTGATACAAGCGGTAGAATACTGGGAGTTCATACAGGAGAGATACTCTCTGAAGACCTCCAACATTTCAAAGAGGTACTGTCGGACTTAGAAACCGGGGCTATCGATTTAGAGACAGCTCGAGCTTTGTTAGCTTCTACGCCGCAAAATTGATTGCTTCTATTTGCTTCTATTTGCTTCTATTTTCTTCTATTTGCTTCTAAATGTAGAAATATTCTATCTTTTATGTTTAAAATAACCAAATGGCAAGTTTATTATTAATCAATGGGCCAAACCTCGGATTACTAGGTCAAAGAGAACCCAATCTTTATGGGGCTAATACTTTGAGTGAAATTGAGACCCAACTTACCGATTTAGCAAAGGAGCGTAAACACGAACTTAAGTGTTTTCAAAGCGACGCTGAGCACGAACTTGTCAAGCGTATTCATGATGTGACTAATGAAGAAGTGGAGCTTATTCTATTTAATCCGGCTGCATTTACCCATACAAGCATAGTCTTACGAGATGCGCTTCTTGCTGTAAAAGTGCCATTTATTGAAATTCATCTATCAAATGTAGCAGCACGTGAAGATTTCAGAAAACACTCTTATTTCTCAGATATAGCTGTGGGCACCATCTCTGGCTTTGGTGTAACAAGTTATGAGCTTGCATTAATTGCAGCTGAAAAATTTTTAGAATAAGAGACTTATATGGATATCCGTAAAGTTAAAAAGCTTATTGAACTCCTTGAAGAATCAGGAATTGCAGAAATAGAAATAACCGAGGGTGAAGAGTCTGTACGTATTAGTCGTAACCCCTCCAGCTCCCAAATACAGGCTATAGCGCCTATAGCTCAAAAAACTGTCGAAGTTGCCACAAAGGAGCCTCCTACTGAGACAGATGAGGATATTAAAGAATATGACGGGCACGAGGTATTAGCGCCTATGGTAGGAACCTTTTACGCTAGCCCATCGCCCGGCGCTGAACCCTTTGTAGAAATAGGCAAAGAAGTGGAAATTGGAGACACTCTGTGCATCATTGAAGCTATGAAAATGATGAATCAAATTGAATCCGATACAAAGGGCCGAATAACTAAGATACTAGCTGAGAATGGTGACCCGGTAGAGTTTGACCAGACACTGTTCGTCATTGAAAATTAACAGCTGATGTTGGATAAAGTCCTGATAGCCAACCGAGGCGAAATTGCTTTGCGAGTCTTAAGAGCATGCAGGGAACTGGGAATTAAAACAGTTGCAGTGCACTCATCAGCAGATGCAAATCTTAAACATGTTCTTCTAGCAGATGAAACTGTTTGTCTTGGACCACCACCCTCAATCAATAGCTACCTAAATATGCCGGCTATCATCGCAGCTGCTGAGATCACTGATTCAGTAGCTATTCATCCCGGATACGGCTTCCTATCTGAGAATGCAAATTTTGCTGAACAAGTTAATGAAAGTGGGTTTATTTTTATAGGGCCTAAACCTGAAACCATTCGTCTAATGGGGGACAAAGTTTCTGCTATTGAAGCTATGCAGGAAGCAGGTGTTCCCTGTGTTCCAGGTTCAGATGGAATACTTTCAGATGATAATTTAGAAAACGCTCGTTTAGCCAAAAAACTTGGCTATCCAGTCATCATTAAAGCAGTCGGTGGTGGTGGTGGAAGAGGTATGCGAGTAGTGCATAGCGAAGCATATCTTTTTAATGCTATATCAATCACCAAAAGCGAATCAGCTGCTGCTTTTGGAAATGAAAACGTTTACATGGAAAAATTTCTTGAGCGCCCACGTCACGTTGAGTTTCAAGTATTGGCCGATAATCATGGTAATGCAATTCATCTGGGAGAACGCGACTGTTCAATGCAGAGAAAACATCAAAAAGTAGTTGAAGAAGCTCCTGCCCCAGGAATTACACCTGAAATCAGAATGCAGATGGGTGAACGATGTGCAGAGGCCTGCAGAAATATAGGCTACAGAGGGGCGGGAACATTTGAATTTCTTTATCAGGATGGAGAATTTTATTTCATAGAAATGAATACCCGTGTTCAAGTTGAACATCCAATCACAGAGCTAATAACGGGTGTTGATATAGTAAAAGAACAATTACTAATCGCTAATGGTAATCGTCTGCGATACAAACAATCAGAAATCAAATGGGAAGGACATGCTATCGAATGTCGTATTAATGCTGAAGATGCAAAAACTTTTATGCCATCTCCTGGAAAAATCACTACTTGGCATCCGCCTGGAGGACCTGGAATACGTGTAGATAGCCACCTCTATAATGGATATGAGGTACCTCCTTACTATGACTCGATGATTGCAAAAATTATTGCGCATGGGGACACGAGACAGACTGCGATTGCTAGAATTAATACAGCGCTGTCAGAGTTAGTAGTAGAAGGGATCAAAACAAATACGCCTCTTCATCAAGAAATTTGCCAACATTCTGCCTTTAAAAAAGGTGGGACAGATATCAACTATCTTGAGAATCGACTGGGATTAAAATAGTGCTGCAATGCCCTGGCATGAATTGCAAATTAATGTAACACCTAATGAACTAACTCGCATTGAAGCTTTCTTAAGACTAACTGGTGCTGAAGCAATCAGCTTAGCCGGTAATGATGGCCATGAAATAATAGAGCCTGCTCCAGGAGAAACTGTTGTTTGGCATTCAATAAGACTAACAGCACTATTTCCACCATCAACCAGTATCAATCTGATAAAGGACTATTTGTGTACAGCTGCCAAGATTGAAGGATTAATCACAGAGCATGAAGTACAGGAAAAGGATTGGTTAGATGGCTTGAAACGTCGCCCCTCAATTCAATATATTGGCAAACAATTAATGCTTGCCCCTGCAGACTCAAAACTTGAATATAAAAACCGAACCTGCGTAAAACTCAACTTGGGGCTTGCATTTGGAACAGGTGAACACCCAACGACATCCCTCTGCCTAGAGTGGATTGATGCCAACTTAAAACCAGGGTCACAGGTGTTAGATTATGGTTGCGGCTCGGGCATCCTAGCAATATCTACTTTGCGTCTTAAGGCTAGCCAAGCCTGGGCAGTAGATATTGAACCACAAGCATTATTAGCAACCAAAGACAATGCAGAACTCAATGGTGTTGAAGATAGACTTTGGATAGGGGTACCCGAAAATTTGCCAAACCTGCAAGTGGACTTAATTGTGTCAAATATTATTGCTGGAACTTTGGAAAATTTAACAGAAGTTTTTAAACAATGTCTTCGGCCAGGTGGTCACTTAATACTTAGCGGCATCCTTGAATCACAAGTTACTAAAATTACTCGATGCTATGCTAAAGAATTTAAAGCATTTACTAAGCAACAGAAGGAGGGATGGGTACTCTTGTGCGCTCAACGCCGGAAGAACTTACCTTAATAAGCTATGTTGGAACAAGGCTTTAATATAGCGGGAATTAACTTTTCCAATCGATTAGCATTAGCGCCTATGTGTGGTATTGCTGACGCACCTTTCAGATACCTTTGCGCTCAATTGGGTGCAGCTATGACACCAAGTGAAATGATAACTGCTGACACTAAGCTATGGTTAAGCAGCAAATCAAAAAGACGCCTGAGCACATGGGGCAACACCACTCCAAAAATCATTCAAATAGCTGGATATAACCCGGAAATGTTATCTGATGCAGCAATTTTGGCTCAATCGCAAGGAGCAGACCTTGTTGATATCAATATGGGGTGTCCAGCAAAAAAAGTATGTCGGAGGGCAGCAGGCTCCTCATTACTTAAGAATCCACAAATGGTTAGAGCTATTTTAGACAGCGTGGTTTCACGGATTAAGATTCCCGTCACAGTAAAAATACGTACAGGCTGGTGCCCGGAATCTCGAAACGGGGTGGAAATTGCGCGAATAGCAGAAAGCTGTGGTGTTGCAGCAATTACAGTCCATGGACGAACTAGAGAATGTCGTTTTAATGGGCAAGCTGAATACGAAACAATTAGGTGTATAAAAAAAGCTGTGGATATACCTATCATTGCGAATGGCGATATTGATTCGCCTAAAAAAGCAAAGACTGTCTTAGAGTTCACTAATGCTGATGCCATTATGATCGGCCGGGGCTCAAGAGGAAGGCCTTGGATATTCAGTGAAATTAATTCTTATCTCTTAAATAATAAAAAACTAAGTCTCCCACTCAACACAGTCCATGATATTATTCTATCTCACCTCGACAGCCTGTATTCCTTCTACGGAGATATCTTAGGGGTGCGTATAGGTCGAAAACATCTAATCTGGTACACACAGCATCAGAATGGTGGGATTGATTTTCGACAGCGCATTGTGCGTGTAGAGACAGCTGAAGAACAATTAAAATTAACGCGGCATTTTCTAGATAAAATTCTGCGTGCAGATGATACCAACACAGGTAGGTTTGTTGGCCAGTAAGAGATATATTAGTGACTAATTCGAAGATAAAAAAGATAAACTCGTCTAAAGATAGCGAGCCAACAGAAAAAAAACCTCTAGGCGTTCTTACAGATAAAGCACTAAAAAATTATTTTCATAATTTAAATGGGCATAAACCTGCAGAGCTGTATCAGCTTGTAATTGGTGAGGTTGAAAAACCTTTGTTTCGAGCTGTTTTAGAATACACAGGCGGAAATCAAAGCGAAGCTGCTGAAATCCTTGGCATTAATCGTGGCACTCTTAGAAAAAAACTAAAAAATTACAAGATGTTAGGTGGATGAATCGCGAACCCAAGAAGAAACTACGCGCCCTCCTAAGTGTATCTGATAAAACTGGACTTACTTCATTTGCACGAAGTCTATTAGACCTATCATTTGAAATCGTATCTACCGGTGGAACAGCACGAATGTTACGTGCTGATGGAATTCAAGTCACCAACATATCTGATATAACCCAGTTCCCTGAAATCATGGATGGCAGAGTCAAGACACTTCATCCCGCAGTTCATGGAGGTCTGCTTGCAAGAACTGATATTGATGAAACAGTAACAGCCGAGCATAGTATTAGTTGGATAGATTTGCTTGTTGTAAACCTATACCCATTTGAATCTACAATTGCAGCTTTGGATTGCACGTACGAACAAGCAATAGAACAAATTGATGTCGGCGGCCCCGCTATGATTAGGGCTGCTGCCAAAAACCACGACAGAGTAATGGTTGTCATAGAACCGAACGACTACCCAAAAGTACTTCGCTCCCTCCAAAAAAACCAAGGACTAAAAACTTTACGAAAAGAACTTGCAGCTAAGGCATTTAGCCATACTGCTTACTACGATTCACTCATAGCCCAATATTTATACCGCACGAACTCAGAAGTCGAATCAAACCTGATTGAAGCAGATCCACTGGTACTTGGATGGAAACGAGAACAGAAACTTCGTTATGGGGAAAACCCACACCAGGAAGCAACGCTCTTTAGAAACGCATCTGCGTTAGCCGGGTCAATTCTCGGGGCAAAACAAAGCCAAGGGAAACCCCTATCCTTTAACAATCTAGTTGATGCCGAAGCAGCACTTGACTGTGTAAAAGCCTTTAATAACCCCGTATGTGCGATTATTAAACACGCTAACCCATGCGGAGTTGCTATTTCAGAAAATATTTTGGCAGCTTACAAATTAGCATTCGCTACAGACTCCCAGTCTGCTTTTGGCGGCATCATTGCCTTCAACAAAAGGCTGGATCCTGACACTGCCAGTTATATTCTTCAAAACCAGATGGTTGAGCTAATAATTGCCCCAAAAATTACTAAGGATGCACATCAGATACTTAGACAGAAAAAAAATATACGTGTATTAGAAACTGGCCCATTTCCAAAAACTCAGCATGGTTGGAATATAAAATCTATCTCTGGCGGGCTACTGGCGCAAAGTGATGATTTTGTTGGCACAGAAAGTCTTAAAATGACTACAGTAACAAAACGGGCACCAACAACTTCGGAAATTAAAGCATTAAAGTTTGCCTGGACGATTGTAAAGTTTGTTAAATCGAATGCGATCGTATATACAAACCAAAACGCCACTTTGGGTATAGGGGCTGGACAGACAAGCCGAGTTATGAGTGCACGCATTGCTGCAATGAAGGCGTCTGATGCAACGCTAAATCTATCAGGTGCTACCATGGCTTCAGATGCTTTTTTCCCTTTTAGGGATGGTATTGATATTGCTGCTCAGCATGGTATTAAAGCTATTATCCAGCCAGGGGGTTCTGTGCGTGATGAAGAAGTAATTGCAGCTGCTAATGAACATGATATTGCGATGGTATGTACGGGAATGAGACATTTTCGTCATTAATTAACTGGAATATATAAAGCATGAAAATTTTAGTTATCGGTGGAGGTGGGAGAGAGCATGCCCTAGTTTGGAAGCTAGCCCAGTCTCCTCTGGTCTCGGAAGTTTTAGTTGCGCCTGGAAATGCTGGAACTCTAGAAGAAAAAAAAGCCCGTAACATCCCAATAGACTCTTCTAACCTAGATAAGTTACTTGAGCTTGCCCAAGTTGAAATGGTTGATCTAACTATTGTGGGCCCTGAACAACCTCTAGTTGATGGGGTGGTCGATCTTTTCGAAGCAGCAGGACTTAAGTGCTTTGGTCCTCGTGCTGAAGCTGCTCAACTAGAGGGATCAAAAGCTTTCTCCAAAGAATTTTTAGCTCGTCACAATATCCCAACCGCCTCTTATAAAAGTTTTGAAGACTTAGATGAAGCTTTGCACTATTTGAGATCAAGTACCTTCCCTGTTGTTGTTAAAGCAGATGGATTAGCCGCAGGCAAAGGTGTAATTATTGCCGAAACACTTGATGAAGCAGCAGACGCTGTTCAAAGCATGCTAGACGATAAAGTTTTTGGGAAAGCCGGATCAAAGGTGGTCATAGAAGAATTTTTGTATGGCGAGGAAGTTAGTTTTATAGCTATTGTAGACGACACAAGAATAGTTCCTCTGGCAAGTTCACAGGACCACAAAACTCGTGATGAAGGTGACAAAGGCCCAAATACAGGAGGAATGGGGGCCTACTCACCAGCACCTGTAATGACCGAAAAAGTTTATAGAAAAGTAATGCAAGAAATCATTTTGCCTACTGTAGATGGCATGCATTCTGATGGAATGCAGTATAGAGGGTTTTTGTACGCTGGGCTGATGATTGACCACAAAGGAAACCCAAAAGTATTAGAATTTAACTGTAGATTTGGCGACCCCGAAACCCAACCTATTCTTGCAAGATTGAAATCAGACCTTGTGACCCTGTGCCTTAGCGCCTTTAATGGTTCCTTGGACTCTGAGGAAGTTTCATGGGACTTGAGAGCTTCAGTAGGGGTTGTGATAGCAAGTGGTGGTTATCCTGGAAGTTATAAGAAAGGAGCAATTATCTCAGGACTTGATAACATCTCTACTGAAAGTTCAAAGGTTTTTCATGCAGGTACCACAATTGAATCTAATAATGTTGTTACTAATGGTGGGAGAGTGCTTTGTGTCGTTGCTCTTGGAGATAGTGTTACCGATGCCGCATTGCAAGCTTACAAAGATACGGAAAAAATACATTGGGATGGGGCATTTTATCGGCGAGACATTGGTTACCGCGCAATTGAACGCGAAAAAACCCCCGAGTAAATTTAGCGCTTCATTGCTTCAAAAAAGTCTACATTAGTTTTTGTATCCTGAAGCTTACCTAACAAAAACTCGATAGCCGCCAGCTCATCCATTGGGTGTAGAACTTTCCTTAAAACCCACATCTTTTGAAGTTCATCAGGTTCTGTAAGTAACTCTTCTTTTCTTGTGCCTGAACGATTGATATGGATGGATGGAAACACACGCTTTTCTGCAACACGACGGTCGAGATGAATTTCCATATTACCCGTACCCTTGAACTCTTCATAAATTACTTCGTCCATCTTAGAGCCAGTATCTACAAGAGCAGTTGCGATAATAGTTAGACTACCGCCCTCCTCAATATTTCTGGCCGCACCAAAAAACCTTTTAGGTCTTTGCAATGCATTAGCATCAACACCCCCCGTCAATACTTTTCCAGATGATGGTACAACCGTGTTATAAGCACGGGCTAATCTTGTAATTGAATCAAGCAATATAACAACATCACGTTTGTGTTCTGTAAGTCGCTTTGCTTTTTCAATAACCATTTCAGCAACCTGTACGTGCCTAGTTGCAGGTTCATCAAAAGTACTTGAAACAACCTCGCCCCTTACCGTTCGTTCCATTTCGGTAACTTCCTCAGGGCGCTCATCTATTAACAAAACTATAAGATCACATTCTGGCTGATTAGCAACAATTGAAGAAGCTATATTCTGCAACAACATGGTTTTCCCTGCTTTGGGAGGCGAAACAATCAAACCACGTTGCCCTTTCCCAATGGGTGCGCACATGTCAATTATCCGAGCTGTAAGGTCCTCAGTACTACCGTTTCCCTGCTCAAGTTTTAAACGTTGAGTTGGAAAAAGCGGAGTTAGGTTTTCAAATAGAACCTTATTCTTAGCATTTTCTGGCCCATCATGATTAATCTGACCAACCTTAAGCATTGCGAAATAACGTTCACCATCCTTAGGTGGACGGATCAAACCAGAAACGGTATCGCCAGTTCTTAGGTTAAAACGACGAATCTGACTAGGAGACACATATATATCATCTGGGCCAGCCAAGTAGGAACTATCAGCTGAACGCAAAAAACCAAAACCATCTTGGAGTATTTCCAATACGCCTTCACCAAAGATATTCTCTCCATTTTTGGCGTGCGCTTTTAGGATTGAGAAAATAATATCTTGCTTTCTCGATCGGGCTAAGCTTTCCAAACCCATGGAATGCGCAAGCTCCACTAATTCTGAAGCTGGTCGCATCTTAAGCTGTGACAAATTCATTGCATTTTTTGTCTGCTCAAGCTCCGACGCCGGAATAACATCAAAATCCTCGTCATCAGGAAATTCTTCGCGTTTCTTTCTGCGTGAATTTCTCTTTTTTGGATTACCGTCTCGATTATGCCTATGGCTATTTTTCGAACGTGCTCTTGTTGAATTACCCAAGTATCCCCTCACGAATTTAATACCAGATTACTAAAAATTCTTTTACGTTCTATTCATCAATGTGCTGATCAATAAACGATATCAGTGCCCCTTTGGCAACTGCCCCAACCTGCTGACCCTCAACCGAGCCTTCTTTTAGAAGAAGAAGTGTTGGAATACTTCGAACATTATAGTTGAGGGGTGTCTGTTGATTTTCATCTATATTTATTTTTACGACCTTTAATCGGCCCTGATATTCATCAGCAATAGCATCCAAAATGGGCGCTATCATCTTGCACGGACCACACCACTCTGCCCAAAAATCCACTAAAACGGGACACTCAGATTTAATGACATCTTCATCAAATGTATCATCAGTTGTCTGCAAAATATGTTCGCTCACCTACCAGAACCTCCATACTAAAAAAATCCTATTCAATAATGTAACCACTGAATTGGCCCTAACTAATATCACTGTAAGCTATAACTGGAGTGACGGAGCCCTCCCCGTCAGGCACAATGTCGATTCTTGTAGCTTCCTTACGACACTCGCGGGAAAACAGTGGGTATCTGAGGAGGCGAGTGCTCTCGCCTTATTTATGTGTATTTTGAACCGTTGAGAACGTAATTTGCAAGTTTTTACGAAAGTTACTGGTTTGGAAGATGAAAAAGATAACCATCTTACCGATCTTAAATTCAGTGTTCTTTCACTTCCTGAACAGTTACTACAGGGCATAACTGAGGCGGGTTTCAGCTATTGTACCCCGATACAGAAGAAGACTTTGCCAATTGCTCTGACAGGATGTGATGTTGCCGGCCAAGCACAGACTGGCACAGGCAAAACTGCCGCTTATCTGATTGCTTTATATCAAAAATTAGCCACATCTGACCCTATCAAAGCACGCCATGGCGGCCCTAGAGCTTTAATATTAGCTCCTACTAGGGAGCTCGCTGTACAGATTCATGCTGATGCTAATCAACTTGGCCCTCACATGCCCTTTAAACTTGGACTTGCTTATGGCGGCACCGATTATGAAAAACAACGAAAAACGCTAGCAAATGACCTTGACATACTTATAGGCACACCTGGAAGAATAATAGATTATTTCAAACAAAAAGTGTTTTCATTTCGTTGTGTACAAGTGATGGTTCTTGATGAAGCAGATCGAATGTTCGATTTAGGTTTTATTAAAGATATCCGTTACGTATTGCGCCGACTTCCAGAGAGACAGCAAAGACTCAATATGCTTTTTTCGGCAACACTATCGCATAGGGTTCTAGAACTCGCGTATGAGCATATGAATGATCCAGAGCTAATTCGTATTAAGCCAGAAAAAATTACAGCCGATCGCGTTAGACAAAGTGTTTACTTTCCCTCAAATGACGAAAAAATTTCACTACTAATAACGCTTTTAAAGCAACGTAATGCTAGTCGCACTATGGTTTTTGTAAACACTCGTCGTGAAGCAGAAAAATTACAAAATTTTTTACAGCATAATGAAATTAATGCGCGAGCAATTTCTGGAGATGTTCCTCAACGAAAACGACTTAGGATGTTTAATGAATTTCTATCAGGGGAACTACCAATATTGATCGGCACCGATGTTGCCTCTCGCGGTCTTCATATTCCAGATGTAAGCCATGTATTTAATTATGACCTGCCTCAAGATGTGGAAGACTACGTACACCGTATTGGCCGTACTGCAAGAGCCGGGGCATCAGGTGATGCAATAAGTTTTGCATGTGAAAATTATGCTATGTCACTCCCTGAAATAGAAAAGTTTATTGGGCGCAAAATACCAACAGAACAAATTAACTACGATTCTCTTATGCCAGTAAGAACTCCACCAAGTAAAACAAAGACATCTCGCCCAAAAAACCTTCATTTAGCGACTAAAAATGCAACTAATAAACAACGGAGACAGCGCAAAAATAAGCAGAAAAAAAACTAGTCATATCACCCAGACTATATAATTAAATTGCAAACACCATCCGCCGAACAGAACCCCTCAATTTTTTGGGCAGGAAGAGTAGAGTCGGGGCAAGTAATTCCAATTGTTTGGCTTATCCCAAAATCTCTGGCTGCTCTGAGTACTGAAACACTATCATCGATGAAAACTGATCTATTTGGATCAAATGCATATACAGAATTAAACCTGTGCCAGAATTCTTTAGATTCTTTCGGAGCATTAAAGTTATGTGACGAAAATACATCATCAACGAACCCACTCACTTTTGTTTGCTTGCTCTTAATAGCCAGAGTATCAGGATGTGCGTTTGTCACCAGTGCAATCCGTTTCTGTATTTTTCTAACATAAACCAGAAAGTCCGTAGCTCCAGGTAAAAATTGAATACGTTCTCTATATTCTATTTTGAGTTGGCGAATATTAAGCTTTAAATCATCAGACCAATGATCTATACAATACCAAGCTAATTTACCCTGTAGTTCCTTGTAACGTAGCATTAGTTTTTCTTGAGCTACAGTCTCACTGAGACCGTGAAGTTTTGCATACTTTGCAGGAATAATTTTGCGCCAAAAAAAATTATCAAATGATAAATCAAGCAGAACTCCATCCATATCAATGAGTACAGTATCTACATGTTTCCACGAAATTATTGGCCCAGCCAAATTTAACATCCTTGTGACCTGTTACGATATGAAAGACTATAGTAATAGGAACTAGTAAATGTAGAAACGTATGGCATTTTCATTAAAGCAAAAATTAAAATTACTTGAAGAAATTAAAAAAATAGCCCAAAAAGCTAGCGAATCCATTATGGATATCTATAAAGAGAGTTTTGAGATCCAAATTAAAAATGATGGCTCACCTTTAACAAAAGCTGATGAGAATGCGCACCATGTTATCAAAGGAATATTATCTAATATTGATCCTCAACTACCACTGCTATCTGAAGAATCTCTAGCAGAAGAATTCAAAGAAAGAAGAAATTGGAAATCATATTGGTTAGTAGATCCCTTAGATGGAACTAAGGAGTTTGTTAGCCGTAATGGAGAATTCACTGTCAACATTGCGCTAATAGAAGATACGAGAGCTACATTAGGAGTAGTTATAGCGCCAGCAATGCAAATTGAGTACAGCGGCATAACAGGATTAGGCGCTTGGCGTAGAGAAAAAGATGGGAAAACATGCGAAATAAAAGTATCCCAACCTCATAACCCATGCATTAGAGTTCTTGGGAGCCGTAGCCACTCAAATGCTGGTCTCGAAAATTATTTGGCAACACTAGGAAACCATAAGTTAAAAAAAATGGGTAGCTCTTTGAAAATCTGTCGTATTGCGGAAGGTGAGGCAGATCTTTATCCAAGATTCAGCCCTACATCGGAATGGGACACGGCAGCTTCACAGGCTATCCTAGAGAGTGCCGGTGGGAGTATGATAGACCTTGACGGCCAGCCAATCAGATACAACACAAAAAATGGCTTGTTAAATCCGCATTTCCTGGCGTTTGGGGATCCTGAGAAAAACTGGCTGAAATCTGCTTTAAGCGACTAGTGAAAGAAAAAATAGAAACTGAAGCCTTTAAAAATTTGGAAAGACTTAAGGCGTTACGTATAGAGCACCAAGATTTAGATCGGATTATTTCACGGCTGGTTAGTGATCAGGATGTCGATCAGGTTATGTTGACACGGTTAAAAAAACGCAAACTAATGATTAAAGACATGATTACACAGCTCGAAAGTGACCGTATTCCAGATCTTAACGCTTGATAAATAATTTAAGTCCTCCCGTAGAGTTGTCGGCAAAGACAACCCGGGAAGTCCTTTGGCTTTCAATGGGTGCCTAATGTTCACATAAAAAACTATCTTTAACCGCTACTTTGTGAAGCTAAATTCGAACTTTTACGAGTACTTTTAGAATCTTTTTCAGATTGAGCTCGCCCTAATGCTAGAGACAAAAAACACCAAACTGCTGCAAAGGGTACGGTTGCAGCAGCCATTAATGTCATTGTTCCAAGTGCGCTTAATGCCCCCTGAATCCCAGCGCCAGCAACATCCCCACCACGATAAAGAAAAACGTCAATCAGAGGCTTTGCTTTGTACTTCTCACTTGAGGGAACAACGCTGAATAATGTTTCTCGTGCAGGGCGTGAGATTGCGTAGCGAGTTGCCCTGTGGATTGCCTGAAATATTGCCATCACACCATACAATGGCCAAATTGCAAGGATCGAAAATCCGGCAACGGTGACCAGTGGCAAAATGGCCAGGGTCCAACCAACTCCCAACCTTTTTATTACACGTGTCGTAACAAAGATCTGCGTTATTAGAGTTGCACCCTGTGCAAGAACATCAAATTGGGCAAATCCCTCCAGACGCTGACTGAATGTATCAGTATTATTTAAAATGATGTTGGCCTGAGTGAAGTAGATGAGTGTATTTGAAATAGCTAAAAATATAATAAAAACTGCAATTCCCAATAAGTAAGGCGATCTAGCGACAGATGTTGCTCCATCCCAAAAATTTCCCCCAATACTGACCTCTTGATTTAAATTTAATGCAGAGTTATTTACTGTAAGTTGTGAATACTCAGAATCTAAAGCTTTTCTATCAAGAATAAGCATAACAATTATTGCGACACCAAACAGTGCTGCTCCAGTAAGCATTAAACCTGCGGGAAGATAAACAGAGTTAGTTGCGGCACTTATGAGGCTAGTAGCCCATCCTCCAATTAGTGCTCCAACTGTGCCACCGATACCGATAAAGGCGAACATACGTTTGCCTTGGTCTACGCTGAATATATCCACCATAAATGCCCAGAAAAGACTATTCACAAAAAGATTTATAACGCTTAACCATGTATAGAAGGTATAGCCCACTACGCGGGCTACTCCACTTTCTGCATCGGTTCCGATGAGCCCTCCTCCAGAGCCTGCATCAATAATGAGGAGCGCAGAAAATCCTGCTAGACAGGCAATAACAAAAAAATAACCAATGGGTATGAAGCGTCTCCGGTTTAACCGACTTACAACGCCACCAAATAGCAATACAAGCACAAGTGAAACTATTGATGTCACAATAAATAACCAGCGAAGCTGCCACATTCCCCCAGATACTCCCATGGCCTCTCTGACTGGACGTAAAAAGAAATATCCACAGAGCACACAGAAATAGAAAAGCCCAGCAAGGCCAGCAAGCGAAAGTTCGCCGCGTTTAAAATTAAGTGCCCGAGCAACCCATTCAGCCATCATTTACTCCCGTCAATTTAGTAGGATTGTAATTTCTAATCATAACCCACCTCTACTTTTCTAAAAAAATGGTGACAATTAATAATATGAAGGACGTAAACAAAACAGCAGGGTGGCAATTTTGGGTTGACCGAGGAGGTACATTTACTGACATAGTAGCAAAGACTCCTGACGGATCAATTCTCTCGACTAAGCTTTTGTCAGAAAATAAATCCTTTTACAAGGATGCCGCTGTACACGGAATAGTGAACATAGCCCCTAATAAAAATAAGGAAGTGGCTACTATAAGAATGGGAACAACCGTAGCCACAAATGCTCTACTTGAAAGACGTGGTTCAAAAACAGCGTTAGTTATTACAGAAGGATTTGGTGATGCGATTCGCATTGGCTATCAAAGCCGACCAAATATTTTTTCGCTAAATATAGATCTACCTGAAATGCTATATACCCAGGTTATTGAAGCCAGTGAACGTGTTTCTGCATATGGTGATGTGATTAGGCCATTGGATCAAAAAAAACTACGATTGGATCTTGAAAAAGCACGTAAAAATGAAATTGAAAGTGTTGCTATTATTTTTTTGCATGGTTATCGCTTCCCCGAACATGAAAAAGCAGCGACAAAAATTGCCAAGGAAGTTGGCATTAAACAAATTTCTGTATCTCATTTGACTAGTCCACTTATGAAACTTATTTCCCGTGGAGACACAACCCTAGCGGATGCATATCTGTCTCCCATTCTTAATACCTATATAAATCAAGTTAAAAATGGACTTCAGGATCACCTAAAAAGTTCACCACTTCTTTTTATGCAAAGTCATGGTGGTCTTACTGATGCCGGCTCTTTTCGGGGTAAAGATAGCGTCCTCTCAGGACCAGCTGGTGGAGTTGTAGGAATGGTTGGTACTGCATCGTCTGCTGGTCTAAAACAGTTAATAGGGTTTGATATGGGTGGCACCTCAACAGACGTGTCTCTCTACAATGGGAATTTTGAAAGAACAACTAGAGCAATTATTGCTGGTGTTAGGCTCACAGCTCCTATGATGCAAGTGCAAACCGTAGCAGCTGGCGGCGGATCGATTTTAAAATTTTCCTCAAATCGACTACAAGTTGGTCCTGAATCAGCAGGAGCAAACCCCGGACCGGCATGCTATCGCAACAGAGGGCCTTTAACGATTACAGATGCAAATGTACTTTTGGGCCGCATACAACCAGATTATTTTCCAAAAGTCTTTGGCCCGGAAGGCAATCTACAAATAAATAACAAAATTGTTTTGAAACTTTTTTCAAAACTTTCAAAGAAGATTCAAAAAGAAATTGGCCATCATTATAGCGAAAGAGAACTGGCAGAAGGATTTGTACGAATCGCGGTTGAGCGCATGTCTACAGCAATCAAGAAAATCTCAATTCAACGTGGTCACGATGTAACCAATTTTTCACTATGTTGTTTTGGCGGGGCAGCTGGACAACACGCTTGTCAGGTAGCTGATTCATTAGGAGTGAACAGTATTTTTATTCACCCAATGGCAGGAGTACTGTCAGCTTATGGCATGGGATTAGCGGAGATGCGCTCTATAAACCAAGCTAGTATAGAAAGCCCTTTAGAGGAAGGAGTTTTTCGCTGTTTAGAGCGTACATTTTCAAAAATTGAAGAAAATAGTACCGAAGGTTTTAAAAAACAAGGTGTGCCTCCTGATTTAATTCGATTCTCTCGCCGTCTAATGATTAAGCTAAAAGGAACTGATACAGCCCTACCCGTTGCATACAGAAAGAATTTAAAAGATATCACAACAGATTTTCACTCATTACATAACAAGCACTTTGGATTTGACGTTAGCAATGAAACTTTGATCGTAGAAAGCATTGAATCTGAAGGCATTGTTCAGGGCTCCAGGGCTGATGAACCGATTTGGGATAGCGGCGAAATCGATACAAAACCGGATTCTAAAAGAGGAGTTTGGTTTAACTCCAAGTTAATTAATACACCCATTTATCAGAGAAAAAAATTAGCTGCAGGATGGAAAAGTTTGGGCCCTGCAATCGTAGTTGAGCCTAATTCTACAACGATTATTGATCCGGGCTGGCAAGCAACAATCAATCGCTTTGGTCATCTCCTATTAACACGTACTGATTCACGGCCAGCTACTGAATCACTCGAAATAGAATCAGACCCGATAATGCTGGAAATTTTTAACAACCTATTTATGCATATAGCTGAACAAATGGGCATCGTGTTAGAAAATACCGCACGCTCTATAAATATAAAAGAGCGTCTAGATTTTTCTTGTGCGTTGTTTGATGCGGTTGGTGATTTAATTGCAAATGCGCCGCACATGCCAGTACACCTTGGTTCAATGGGTGAAAGCGTAAGAGCTGTTCTTACTAAACACTCCGGTACTCTTAAAGCTGGAAACGTATACCTCTTAAATGCTCCTTATAATGGCGGCACTCACCTGCCAGATATCACCGTAGTAACCCCAGTTTTTAACGACTCAGGTACCAAGCTTGAATTTTTTGTTGCCTGTCGTGCTCACCATGCAGACATTGGCGGAAAATCTCCTGGCTCTATGCCAGCTACTAGCAAGAGCATAAAGGAAGAAGGCATTTTAATAGATAACCAACTACTAGTTAGTGGCGGCGTTTTTCTGGAAAACGATATAAGAAAGATTTTAAGTAGTGGTTCTTACCCAGCTCGAAATCCAGATCAAAATATTGCAGATTTGAAGGCCCAGGTAGCTGCGAATAACAAAGGTGTTATGGAATTACAAAACATGACACAACGTTTTGGGCTAGAAGTTGTACAAGCCTATATGAAGCATATTAAAAAAAACGCCGAGGACTGCGTAAGAAAAGCAATCAATAGACTAAATAGTGGAAGCTGGCGTATAGAAATGGATAACCAAGAACATATTAATGTTTCAATTCAGGTGAACAAAGAAAAAGGTACAGCAATAGTTGATTTCAATGGCACTTCACCCCAAAGTTCTAGCAATTTTAATGCGCCTAAATCAGTTGTTAGGGCCGCAGTTTTATACGTATTTCGAACATTAGTAGAGGAAAACATTCCTCTAAATGATGGTTGTCTGCGGCCAATAACCATTCGGATTCCTGAGATGAATCTTTTGAACCCACACTATCCAGCGCCTGTCGTCGCAGGAAATGTTGAGACTTCTCAATGTATTACAGATGCTCTGCTAGCAGCGCTAGGTGCATGTGCTGGTTCTCAAGGAACAATGAATAACTTCACATTTGGTAATGAAAATTATCAGTACTACGAAACTATATGTGGAGGTGCGGGCGCTGGCCCTGATTTTAATGGTGCAAGCGCTGTGCAAACTCATATGACTAACTCACGCCTTACAGATACCGAAGTACTTGAGTCCCGCTATCCCATTCGTATAGAAAAGTTTGAAATTAAAAAAGGATCAGGTGGACGTGGGACAAATAATGGGGGTGATGGTGTGAGACGAGAAATCCTCTTTCTTGAGCCAATGCAAGCCTCTATTCTGTCAAATCGCAGACAGATACCACCTTTAGGTTTAGCCAACGCTGAAAATGGCAAAGCAGGTAAAAATTATATTATTCGAAAATCCAGGAATAACACCGAAAAACTTTCAGCTACAGCAGAAGTCTCAGTTGATTCAGGAGATCGTTTTATCATTGAAACACCGGGCGGAGGGGGTTACGGCAGAGCCGGTTGAGAGGAAAAATCTCATCGATTTAGCAATGTCTCAGCTCCACCAAGCAAGCGTTCGGGTAAAGTTTTTTTGCGCTTGTATGTTATGCGATATAAATCAGCATCAGAAGCAACGTCATTTAAAAAATCATCACTGGTTCGAATCTCATCAATCAACCCTAACTCTAGCGCTCTTATGCCATACCAGTGCTCTCCAGTAGCAATGCGATTCAAATCAATTTTTGGCCGATGACTCGTGATTTGCTCCTTGAAAAGTGTGTGAACATCTTCTATCTCTTCTTGGAGCTTATCTCTATCTTCATCTGTGTTTTTTCCAAACATCGTTAATGTGCGCTTGTATCTACCAGCAGTGACCTGCTCAAAATCAACTCCCTTTTTTTCTAGTAATCGATGAAAATTAGGCAGCTGAGCAATAACCCCTATCGAGCCAATAATTGCAAACGGCGCAGCAATAATATGATTTGCTATGCAGGCCATAAGATAACCTCCACTTGCTGCTACTTTATCGACAGAAACTGTCAAAGGAATTCCTTTATCCTTAATTCTCAAAAGTTGAGAGGCTGCCAGCCCGTGTTCATGGACAGTTCCTCCAGAATTCTCCAATCGAACAAGAACCTGATCGTCCTTTTCAGCAACAGAAAGTATTGCGGAGATTTCTTTACGTAAAGAGGAAGTTGCTGTAGCTCTAATATCACCTTTGAAGTCTATAACATAAACTCGATGACGTTGAGACCCTTTTTTTGCAAACTCTTTGCTTTCTTTTTTTCTTTCTTTAGCAGCTTGCTTAAGCTGCTCTTTTCCGAGCACTGACTGTCGTACAACATCTCCTAAGGACTCTAACTTCTTATTAAGATGTTCCACAATCAGGCCATCATCATGCTTATCCCGTTTGGCTAATCCCGCAATGAACCCTACTACTACCATGATAAGTATCGCGAGGGTTCCAAATTTTGCCAGAAAAAGACCATATTCAATTAAAAATTCAATCATTACTTTGCTGCAACGCCTCCATGGAAAAAACTAAAAGCTATGTCATAAACCTACATTATTCATTTCAAAAACCCTGTCAGCCCGGTAACTTGAACGAACTAAAGGGCCAGCAACAAGTTCCATAAACCCTAACTCAATACCCCATTTTCGATATTTCTCAAATTCAACAGGCGAAACATACCGTTTAACTGGAAGATGATTTTTAGTCGGCTGAAGATACTGACCAAGAGTCACAATATCCACATCTTTTTTGCGTAAATCCTCTAGAGTTTCTCTAACCTCGGTCTCTATTTCTCCTAAACCCAACATGAGGCTAGTTTTGGTCAAGACCTCAGGACGGTACTTCTTTGCTCGAGAAAGAACTGTCAGAGTTTGCTTGTAACCAGCCCTTGGATCACGAACTGCTCGCGTCAAACGTTTAACAGTCTCTACATTTTGAGCAAAAACATCCAACCCTGAATCAAGTAAACATTTAATACTGTCAATTTGGCCTGAAAAATCTGGGGTCAAAGCTTCCACTTTAGTGTTAGGACAAAGCTTTTTTATTTCCTTAACACAATCGGCATAGTGTGCTGCACCACCATCTGGCAAATCATCACGATCCACTGATGTCAAAACAACATACTTCAACCCCATAAGCTGTACCGAGCGAGCTGCATTTTTTGGCTCATCAAGATCTAACCAACCACCAGGGTTTCCTGTGTCTACCGCGCAGAATCTACACGCTCTTGTGCATACAGAACCCATCAGCATGAGTGTTGCCGTGCCGCTTGACCAACACTCCCCAATATTTGGGCATATTGACTCCTCACAAACCGTAGAAAGTTGATTCTCCCGAACAATCTCTTTAACACGTCCATATCCCTTCCCAGACGGAATGGGAGCCTTGAGCCATGAAGGTTTTGGTAATACAAAGTCATGGGTATCTGTATTAGGTTCCTTTATTCCATTTTTAATGGCAGTGATGCCTTCAGTGGTTTGGTATTTTTTACCACTCTTTACAACTGGTATGCCGCAAAACTCTTTCATGAGGATTAAATATTAACTTGTTAGAATATAAATTATCTCACGCTTTACAAGATGCGTCTTATGGGACGTTATAAACCACCACAACCACAAAGCTCTAAATACATAACACCTGAGGGTGCGGCCGCCTTAGAAAAAGAGTTACAGTTCTTATGGCGCCGAAAAAGACCAGAAATAACTCTTGTAGTAGCTGAGGCTGCAGCTCAAGGCGATCGATCTGAAAATGCTGATTATATTTATGGCAAAAAACAACTTGGTGAGATCGATCGACGCATTCGTTATCTAAGAAAACGTCTTGAAAGCATAAATGTGATCAACACTACTCCTAGTAACCAGGAAAAAGTTTATTTTGGTGCTTGGTTTACGCTATCTGATAATCAGGATCAAATTAGAAAATATCGGCTAGTAGGCCCTGATGAGTTTGACTTTAAAGAAGAGAATATCAGCATGGATTCTCCTCTTGGAATTGCTGTTATGGGAAAATCTCTTAATGAAAAGATAAATGTTAAGACTCCCGAGGGAAAAACCTCGTTTACCCTAATTGCAATAAGCTATAAGAAAGGATGAAATCCTTGACAAATTTAAAGTAAAACATATAGATGGGCATAACTAACCAAGACGGTCATAACATGCGAAGATGGGTTTTGTTGATTTCTGGTATAACACTGGCTCAATTTGGCTTTGCGCAGGATCTGAGAAGCAGTCTTTTTCAGGCTGCAGATGAGGCGCTAGAGGCAGCTCAGTCTGCCAATGCGCCTATGCTCGCTCCACGTGGATATAGTGATGGCCTAGAAGCTTATGCAGATGCCGCAAACGATCTTGCCCGTGGGCGAGATAATGATCGTATACAAACCAGTCTAGCGGATGCAGTTAACTCGCTAAATGGAGCTGCAACTGCCGCGCGAGAAGCAAGTATTGCTTTCAACACACTCATTGAAAGCAGAGATGACGCCTTGGAGGTCAGAGCCGATAATTTTGCTGCGGAAATATGGTCAGATGCTGAAGAAGCACTTAACAATGCAGTCCTAAGACTTGAAGCTAGTGATGACAATAATGCTCAAGCCTTTGCCAACAATGCCGAAATATTATTTCGAGAAGCAGAACTAGTAGCTATAAAAGCCCAATATCTTAGTCAAACTCGTGCTTTACTAGCCCAAGCAGAACGAGATCGTGTGCCACAAAACTCACCAAGAACTTATGAGAGAGCACAAATACTACTTGAACAAGCCGAACAGGCTATCAATGAGAATCGTTATGAAATGGAGTTGCCCCTTAGCCTGATAGAGCAAGCAAATTATGAAGCAAGACATGCTGCATATATAACCAAACAAATTACAGATTTGCGTAATGACAATGGAACTGCTGAAGATATAATTTTAGCCCATGAAGAACAACTGACTCGTCTTGCAGATTCAACGGGTAGCGTCATACAGCTAGATTCTGGAACAGAGCTAGCAACCCTAACATTAATCTCAGATATACAAGTTGCACGTCAACGAGAAATGCAGCTTATTGAGGATTTAGAAAATAGCAGAAGACAAATTGGTAGTTTGGAAGAGGAAATAAGCGAGTTAGATAATCAAATCAATAACGCTTCTGAAGAGTATATTCTATTAGTTCAAAGACTAGAGGCGGAAGAACAATTACGAGCAAGAATTACTAGAATAGAAACCATGTTCTCTCGTGAAGAGGCTCAGGTTACACGAGAAGGTAATAATATTCTAATTAGACTTGTAGGGTTAACGTTTAGCTCAGGTGAATCAAATATCAATCCAACCCATAGTGAATTATTAGAGAAAGTTCATGACGCACTAGAAACTTTTCCTAGGTCTCGTATCGTTATTGAAGGCCATACTGATTCCTACGGCGGAAGCCAAGCTAACTTAAGACTTTCGAGATCTCGCGCTCAGTCTGTCGGTGATTATCTAACCACGATTTTTGGTATCGAAGTATTTAGAGTCAGTTCTGTTGGGTATGGTCAGACGCGTCCCATCGCAAATAATGAAACATCCCAGGGAAGAGCTAGAAACCGTAGAATTGATATTCGAATAGAGCTACAGCAAGATTAGATTGTTCTGCTAGGGAGACTGAAATCATGCGCTACCTTCACACTATGGTTCGAGTAAGTGATCTTGAAAAATCCTTGGATTTTTATTGCAAAAAACTTGGACTAAAAAAGACAAGACACGATGACTATGAAGAGGGGCGATTCAGCTTGATCTTTGTTGCACCAGAAGGTCAGGAAGAATGTCCTCTTGAATTGACCTATAACTGGGACCCAGAACCTTATGATGAAGGCCGAAACTTTGGGCATGTTGCTTACGAAGTGCAAAATATCTATACCACTTGCCAAAAATTAATGAATTCTGGAGTGGTAATTAACCGTCCGCCAAGAGATGGACGAATGGCCTTCATACGATCACCAGATAATATCTCAGTGGAACTTCTTCAAAAAGGAGAGCCACTACCGATTCAAGAACCATGGTCGTCAATGGAAAATATTGGGCATTGGTGAAAAAAAGAACTGACGATTGATAATCTTTACTTATAAAGGGGTTGTAATACCTCTTTACTTACATCGTTATTCTTTGACTCTAATTGTCTAAGTCCTTTAAGCGCATTCGCTAAAGATGCTCCATTCCATCCTCCGGTATCCGGACCGTAGAGGCTTTTTTCCAAAGCAGATATAGCCTCAGAAAATTCTCCTGATACCTGAGATGCTAAGTGCCCTAAAGTTCTAGGGTTTCCAACTACAAACTTCTCAGCCCAATCTAACAATAAATCTCTCGCTGTCTGTGGATCATTTTTGGCGCAAGCCGCGCGAATTCCCCTAAGTAATTGACTTTGGTTAGGCATTGCATTTGGCTTCATGTTTTCAGCTTTTTTCGTAGGGATTGATTTTTGATCTATCCAACCAAAACGAAAAACAGCTAATGTTAAAAGCCAAATCCCTAACAAAACTGCGCTAATCATTTTCCATAATTGCTCATTGCCAGCAATAAGTTCTGTATCAGCCACCTGTAATTGGTCTGCTGACGGAAGACTAAATGTAGATTCACTGTCGAAGACCATTGAGACCCTAGGGTTTAGACTAGCTACTTCCCATACTCCGTCCACAACGTTAAACCAAGGCAACTCAACAGCAGGAATTGTAATTTCCCCAGGTGATTGTGCTATTACTGCAAAGCGCTCTGTGCGGGATGCATAAATACCACCAGACCCCATTTCCCGATTTAACTCAGGCTGATCAGCATACTGACGAACTCCTTCTGTTCGCAGCATTGATAACTCGGGAAGTTGCGTTTCCAATAATCCCTCAGCTTCTACCAACAAAGTGCGAGTCTGAGGAACACCTAAGTTAAACTGCTCCGGATCATCGCTCCATTCCTCAGAAAGGGTTAGGGCACTAGCTGGCAACCAAGATGCATCTGGGTATTCCTGAGGTGGTGCAACAGCATTTTCTACAAACAAATCCAAAGCACCTGAGCGAAAACGCTGAAGACTTGATAAACCCGAAGCTGTTATAACAACTGCTTCAAATGTTACCGGCTCTATAGTCAATTCACCGGCCACCTGAGGGAAGATCGCATACTGACGCTCCAAAACAACAAAATCTCTATCATTTCTTAAGGTTCGATACTCTCGATCCTCACCAAGCGGAACTATGATAGCCTCAACTCCAGCTATCTCTGGTGTAGTTAGGCTTGAGCGCCCTGTATTCACCGCCCGAAAAAGCCTAAGTGTGTAAATAACCTGTGATTGGACATAAACTTTCGATGGAGCAATTTCTACTTCTAAAAAAATTTCGCCAGGCGTATCACCAGCTACAGCAGGCAATACTTCTATTGCTACTGGATTGGAAGAAGCACCAGCTAACTGTATTGACGGAATAACAAAATCCCCTATAGATAGAGGCATAAGTTGAATGCGCCACTCAGTAAGTTGTGAAGTCGCACCATTGATCATCTGAATGCTCGTGTTTCTGCTTCGCTGAAGAATCTCAAACTCATCAGACAAGGGACTTAAATCTGGCTCAACATTCACCTGACTCTGAACATGCAATATATAGGTAAATGATTCATTTTCATTAACTGTTGGACGATCAACACTAGCATTCAATACATAATCCTGCGCTGAAAGTCTTAAAACAAACAAGCATCCAAGCAAAAAAATAGCAATTGAACTTTTGGTCACCATGGCTCTTCCTCATCACCTGGCCAAACATAATTGCCATCCTGGTCAATTCCCAATCTCTGGTATTGATAAAGAAACTTTCTTCGAAGCAATCCTCCCGGGTCTTGCGGTATTCGTCTTAACCATTGATCGGCTGCCTGCTCAGATGCCCATTCTTCAAGCTCTCCAGGAGTAGGAAGTGGTGTGCCCTCTATCAAGTCCTCCTGATCAGATTCAGCAACTTGTTCAGGGTCTTCCGAGTCTTGGGAATCAGCACCCTCTCCAGTTTCAGGGCTTGCCCCCTCCTGTGATTGTTGTGAGTCGCCCTGAGATTCTTGCTCCCCATCATTTGTGGAATCCTCCTCTGAATTTCCACCTTGCTGTCCTTCTTGGTTCGGCGACTCTGATTGCTCTTGTTCCAACAAAAGGTCACGATTAAATATTGCATCATCATGCTCAGGCTCAAGCTCAATAGCCCGTTCATAAGCCTCGATAGCCTGTGGAATTGCTCCAGCCCTTGCAAGAGCATTACCACGATTATAATTAGCTTCCGCTGTATCAATATTTTCTAACGATGACGCACTAGCTGCGAAATCGCCAGCTCTATATTGGGCAGCTGCCAACCATTCTAGGTTTTGAAAAAGTTCAGCAGCTCTCTCGTGCTCTTCAACATCAAAAGCAATTTGACCCTGTTGATCAGGCCGCAACCATAAATCCTGCCAAGTAAGTGCTTCTGTCTGCTGGCCGGGCAGAACAATTCCAATCACCAATAGAGCAATCCAGCCACGCCTAAAACTGAGGGCTAGAATTGGAAGCAATATAAGTGAAAGCCATGGCCCTTGATCACGCCAAATATCTGTTTGCAAATCGCTACTATCAGAATTTTCGATGATCGACGATGAAGAGTCCGAAAACAGATATTCTAAATCCCGATCATCAGGAGTAAGGCTCACAAACCGCCCACCACCCAAAGTTGCTAATTGCTGCAAAGCCCTGTGATCAACCTGGCTTACAACAACTTCACCAACATTGTCTGTTAGAAACCCACCACGCGGTTGGGCTATTGGCCCACCTTCTTCAGTACCAATTGCCATTACATGCAATGTGAAACCAGCATCGCGAAATTCTTGTGCCAAATCCTCCAATCTTGGAGAAACTGCAGAGTCTGTCATTAGCAAAACCTCACCCTGATTCATACCAGTCTGACGCATAATTTGAACTGCGCGAGTTAGTCCGGCCTCTGGATAGCTTCCGCGGCTGGGCATAATGTCACTGGTGAGACTTGATACTAATGCTGAAATGGTTTCAGTATCTGTAGTCAGGGGAGTTACTGTAAAAGCGTGCGCTGAAAAAACGACTAAACCGGTCTGCCCCGTGGTTCGATGCTCCAAGAGAGATAGAAGCTTAAGTTTAGCCTGAGTTAATCTGGTTGGTTGTAGGTCGCTCGCATCCATAGATCGTGACAAATCCAAAGAAATTACCAACGCTTCGGAAGGACGAAAAGCAGGAACAGGTAAACGCTCCCATGTAGGCCCGGCAAGTGCTAAGGTGGCCAATAACCACGTAGTCATAGCAGCACCGGTTAGCCAATGATGAACTCTTGAACTCAAATCAGGCGTAGTCAGTACGAAAGGTTTAAGGGCATCATCAACTAATTCATGCCAGCGACCTTTGCCTCCACTTCTTACTGCTAGTTTCCATATCAACCAGATACCAATTGGCAAGCAAAATAACCAAAATGGACGAAGAAAATGGAACTCACCCATTTCTATCCCCCGTCATTAAAACTGATGTTTTTCTGCGAAGACCCGTTATTGCCCAAATGACACTCAACACTACTGCCAAACCCAAGGGCCAATAAAAATATTGGACAACTGGTCTAAACCCTTCTTCTTCATCAGCGGCTGGCTCTAGCTCATCCAATATTGCGTATATCTGCTGGAGTTCCTCTGTATCACGTGCACGAAAGTAACGACCACCTGTACCCTCGGCAATCGTGGTCAAGGTCTGTTCATCTAGATCAGCAGAAGGATTAATTTGACGAACACCAAAAAGTGATCGGACCATTAATGCATCTGCCCCTATTCCAATAGAATAAATTACCATTCCTCGATCCCGGGCCAGATCAGCAGCCTTGAGTGGATCCACTGCCCCTGAAGTATTTGCACCATCAGTTAGAAGAACCAATACTCGCCGGCTCTCCTCCACATTGGCATCCGCTAGGGTCTTTATGGAAAGACCAATGGCATCACCTATGGCTGTTTCTTTTCCAGCGAGACCAATTATAGCTTCATCAAGAAGTGTCTGAACTGTCTTACGATCAAAAGTAAGAGGCGTCTGCAGATATGTCTCTCGGCCAAATAAAATTAACCCTATGCGGTCACCTATACGTCTATCAATGAACTCCTTAGCAACTGATTTGGTTGCAGTAAGACGGTCAACATATTGTCCATTAAGTTGAAAATCCTGCTCTTCCATACTCCCTGAAAGATCCACCGCTAAAAGCAAATCTCTACCAGTTACCGGTAATAAAGTAGGCTCTCCTAAATACTGAGGTCTAGCAGCAGCGATTAAAGCTAACCCCCATATCGTCCAAAGCATTAATAATTTAGTATTTGAGAACCCACTCTGAGCGCTACCTCCAGTTAATCCTGCATACTCTTGAGGCTCTGGTACTTTTAATGCCGCTTCTCGCTCAACGTTGTCCGCCTTTGATAAATATCTAACCAACCAAGGTACTGGAAATGCAAGAAGAACCCACCACCAAGCTAAACTCCACACAATCAGATTCTCACCGGCTGGGCTTTAATCCAGGAAATACACACTGACGCCATCTTTAGAAACTCTTCTAGATCCAAAGTGCCTGTTACTTTATACGGCGCCGATAACAATCGCCTGCCCTCATCATTAATAAATTCTTTTTGTTCCCACAATTCATCCAAGTATGAAAGCCATTCTTCTCCCACTAATCCAGCCACTGTTTGCGGCTGTTTATTAACCGTCATAGCAAATCGTCTCATGATTGTAGAAACCTCTTGAGCACAAAGGACAGGATCCTGTCCCACGTTGATAGCGTCTATTGATTTTTGGATTTCTCTACAAGCCACTCTTCGATGCCGACAAATATAAAAACGAATTACAAATATAATGGAACAGATAACTACGATAGACGCTAAAACCCACCATCCAAAGGCAATTGGCCACCACGATACAGCGTCGGGAAGATGAATGTCCCTTAGCGGCATCTGAGTTGGATCAAAGTTTGGATTCATCGTGATTCAAAGTATTTTTTAAGCAGCCGACAAGGATCTGACGCAGTGGAAAATTCCAATAATTTCACGCCTGGAAATTTGGCCAGTTCCTCAAGAGGCATTTGTATAGCCTGGAAGCGTCTCTTATGATCCGCTTGAGCCCCTAGCCGATCAGTATCAATAGAAACAGAACGTCCTTTCATGTCAATCTGATATCTGCCTGGTGGCGGTAGTTGTTTTTCTACAGGGTCAAAAAACTGCATTAGGGATACGTCACTGTGCCTAGCTAACTGTCGCAAATGCTGTTCAAAGGGAGCAGCCAATCCTCGAAAATCACTTAGCAAAAATATTTGACTACCGGGTCTTGCCACCCGTGTTAAACGCAATAATGAACGATGTCCTTCCGGTTCATTATTTCTCTCTTCGTGCTCCCAAAACATTGACTCGGTTAGCGTGTTAAAAAAATTTAAAGCGGATCGATGCCCTAGGCGTGGCCGCAGCTCCACTTGCTCATACTCAGAAAAAACTAGTCCGCCCAAACGGTCCCCATTTGCAACGGCACTCCATGCCACCATAGCCGCAGCTTGAGCTGCACGAACAGCCTTAAATGCACCCTGCGTGGCAAACATCATGGGGCGCCGCAAATCCAACCAAATAATTACCGGACGATCTCGTTCCTCTCTAAATATTTTGGTATGAGGCTTCCCAGTACGTGCTGTGACGCGCCAGTCAATAGTTCGAAGATCATCTCCTTCCTGATAAGGCCGCGCTTCATCAAACTCTATCCCTCGGCCTTTTATTCGTGATAGATAGCCCCCCGAATCAAGAGCACGCACCCGCAGTGCATCTATATTGAGAGCTTCCCCTGCTTGCTTAAGCCCAATTAGCTCTGCTAAATCTATTCTTGCTGGTGAGGCAATAGTAGTTTCTGCTGTATTGCTCACGGCACCCCAACTCTAGCTATAAGCAAATCCACAATATCATCAGGGGCTTTTCCTGCAGCCTCAGCCTCAAAACTCAAAAGAATTCTATGCCTCAGCACATCATGCGCCACTGATTGCACATCCTCTGGCGTGACAAAGTCTCGAGCAGCAAGCCATGCATGAGCTCTTGCACATCTGTCGAGTGCTATCGATGCTCTAGGACTTGCGCCATATTGCAATAACCCTGCAAGATCATCACCATAACGGCCACAATCTCTCGTCGCCAATACCAGCTGGACAATATATTCTTGGAGAGGCTCTGCAAGATGCAAGTCTAGTACCTCTTGTCTCGCTATTAAAATCTCTGCTTGTTTTAGAGTTGTTTGTGGCTTGAAAAGTTCCGAATCTGAAGTAGATTGTTTTGCCTCTTTCTGATTCAATTTCAAAATTTCCCGCTCACCAATTGCATCTGGGTAATCCACTAAAATATGCATCAGAAATCGGTCCAACTGTGCTTCCGGCAGAGGATAAGTGCCCTCTTGCTCAATGGGGTTTTGAGTTGCCATCACCATAAATAGTTGGGGAAGCGGATAAGTTACTGAGCCAACTGTTATTTGCCTTTCACCCATTGCTTCCAACAAAGCTGATTGAACTTTAGCCGGTGCTCTGTTGACCTCATCAGCTAATACCAGATTATGGAACAAAGGTCCTTCTCTAAAAACAAATGAACCATCTTGCGGACGATAAATTTCTGTCCCTGTCAAGTCTGCTGGGAGCAAATCAGGGGTAAACTGTAGACGATGAAAATCTCCCTCTAAGCTATGGCTCAACACCTTAATTGCCCGCGTTTTAGCAAGCCCAGGTGCGCCCTCAACTAATAAATGACCATCACAAAGTAACGCCACTAACATCCGATTTAAAAGCGTGGCTTGACCAACAACCAAATCGGCCAAATGCGATTCTAGACTGACAAACTTTTCTTGTAGGGACATAGGCTTCAGATGATATTAAAAATTTAATATTACCGAGCCCAGCGTCCATAGGCTACCGACTTTTATGTTTAGCTATGATGACAGTGCTGCAAGCACAATTGAAATTAGACAAGCATGGCAGAGGTTTTAAAGTATAATTGCAGATCAAATGATCTATTCTCAATCAGTGACATACATTATTAGATAGTCCAATTGTGAACGCCCCGATTCGACTATTTCCCGCTGAAATATATTTAATCTGTTGATCTTCAAGATCAATCATAGCTATTTCAGGGCTGTTACTTGAAGGCACGTAAGCTCGACGACCGTCTGCTGTACCCTGAGCGCCCAAAGGCACAAAATTGAATACACCATTCTCTATCACTGACCTTCTATTGTTATCATAAATATAGAAGTTGCTATTTTCAGAACTTGCAAATAAATTCATGCGATCAAAACGACCAACAGTCACAAGATCAATTCCTTCACCAATTATTTCGTTATCAAACTCAGTAAATTGATTTTGTTCTATCGAAATAAATCTCCCTGAATCCTTATCCATCATGTATAAAAATACGCCCTCAGGAGTAGTGTAAGGTCTAGCTGGTCTGGTTCCTATATTGAATGTTTTATAAACGATCTTTGAAAATGAATTTACACTATATATCTCACCTGTAGTCTCATTTGCCACATAAATGTATCGCCCATCTAGGCTTCTACTAGGAGAGCTAAGTTTTTGAGTAGACTGATCTGTTACTCCTATTTCAAAGGTCTGTTTAACATTACTATCAATTAAACCGATACTTCCATTCAAACTATTGCTGTACCAGATATCAACTTCATTAGGATCGAATAGAACATCTGTTGTCGGTGGAAAATCTTCTAATGCAAAAAATATTTGTCCGCCATACGCCGAAAAAAGCACAAATCCTCCAGCTGCACTATCTGTAAATCCGATTTTTGAGCCGGTTGTATCAAGCACCATATGGCGAGGAACAATTGGCAAAATAACTTCCTTTGCAAGCTCCTTAGTCTCTAAGTTATACATGCTTACCAATTGCTGTTCATAGTTTGTATAGATAAGCACAGGCGCAAATGGCGTAGCTACCAGATCATCAACAACCTGCTTTGTCTCGATCCTGAAAATGACTTCGTTTGATTGCAGATCAATCACATCAATTATCGGATCTATAGCATCTGCGACAAACATCAATCGCTGTGGATTAGAAATATCAACCTGAGCATATGCGCTCATTAAGGGAAATAGAAAAATAGTTAGAACAACAAATAAATGTCTATTGAAAATATGCCACTTCATAGCAAACATCTAATTTATCTTTAACTAGCTTAATCCCAGATAAGGATAAATCATGTCACTGACCACATGAAAGTTATCTGTAATTAAAATAAGTCCAAATAATATAATTACAACCATGCTTGCGTAACTCAACGACCTAGAGTTCTCAGCTAGAAATACAAGAATCGTGTCCATTTTAGAAATGTAATATGCTGAAAGTAAGAACGGTATTGCAACGCCAATACCGAAAGTAAGCATGATTCCAGCTCCGATCGATGCGCTACCTATCGCACCCACATAAACAACTAAAGTAGCTACAATCGCTCCACCAAAACATGCGGTACAACCCAGTGCATAACCCATAGAAGTTAAAACTGTACCTATAGTATCTTTCACTGAAAGGGACTCCATAGCCCTTCTATCTGGAATTCGACAAGCAAAATCTCGCGTTCCTCTGAAGCCCACCCATAATCCCAAAAGGATAACTATAGCTCCAGATAAGACCGCAACAAGTCGACTATATTCCGAAAAAGCGAGCTGCGCTTGATGACCTAAGGCCCCAATGAAAGCGCCTGCAAGTGCATAAAGAGAAACAAATCCCAGCACAAAGGCAATAGCAAGCTGTGTAATCTTACGACGAATGACTGGAGTCAAGGCCATGGTGCCCTCTGAAGACTGTCCTGGCACTGTGGAAAAACCAGCTAAAACACCACCAAAAACTATTACAAGCTGAAGCAGGCATGGTGTAAGAACTGAAGAAAGTAACCCCGCCCCTAACGCAAGAATCGCAATCGGGGTTATATCCGCACGCGATTTTAATTCATCAGGAAGACTGTATGGTGCATCCCAACTTCCCACAAAGGTCAAAGGACGATCACTTTCCATGTAACGGTTTGATACATAAAGACGCATACGTCCAGCTTCTTCAATTGGAATTAACCTCCCGTCAATATCACGCTTTGGAAAACTGTAAACACTCAGTCGATGATGTGAAACCAAGCTTGGTCCATCTGAAACTGTTGGTAAGTACTCTTCTTCTCCAACCCTGAGACTTGCAAATGGTACTTCTGCCGGCAAGTCCCCATGATGAATTGTTTCCGCTACAAAAAAAATTAAATTTCGATCAGGCCGAAGATTCCCAACGACTGAAGCTCTGTCAACATACTGAAAGTACTCGTCTGTTGCTAATGTGGCCGTTATTTCCAAATCAGGGGTTTTGATAAGTTCTCGCGTAAGGTATTGAGCAACGCTACCTGCTTTAATCAAGCGACTCTCATCACCCACACCCCGCAAAAGTTGCTGACCCTGAACAAAATAAGGAAAAACAAGCCATGAGCAAGCGATAGCAGCTGCAAAAAAAAGCAACATACTCAATTTAATTGTGTTGATTGGTAATGCGCGGTTTAGAAAAATCATTAGCGCATAGCCTGAACAATAGTCTCTGCGGTGGCAGAAAAGGCAAATATATCAACAAGGTTTCCTGCCGGATCAATCAGAAAAACATTAGACGTGTGCTGCACAATGTAGTTATTCTGCGTCTTTGTTACCGCATAACTCACCTTGAAATTATTTGCAGCGGCATTAATTTGAGCAATACTTCCGCCAAGACCGACTAAATCATCACCAAATCTTGAAGCATATTCGTCTGTTATTGTGGGGGTATCACGTTCAGTATCTATGCTCACAAAAACACCTTTTGCTTTGACTTCTGTATCTCGCAGTGCTTTCCCCATATTAAATGCCATCATCGGACAAACATTTGGACAATGGGTAAAACCAAAACCAAGAAGCAGATACTCTCCCAGAAAGTCTTCATTTGAAACAAGGTTTCCGTGACGATCCACGAGCTCAAAGCCAACGATAATGTCGCTCAGTGGGCTAACGAAACTAGGTTGAACTGCACCTATATTGTCAGCGTGTAAGGCATGAGCGTTATCTGCTGACATAGGCATGTCAGAATGCACATGCTGAGAATGAGCGAGATAAGAATAAGCCCCAAGACTGAATGCTCCCACAAACACAGCGAATACTATTTTTTCAATAGGTTTTAGTAAAATTTTCACCGCATTTCAAACCTTGCCGTCAAAGATTTTTTGATTCTCAGGCTTAAATTCAAAAAACTTTTGGAATCACAAATATTAGTAATCCAATATGGCTCCCTCTGCCGGATTAATTCCTCCGTGGAAATTTCCTTGATCACGTACGGTACGAGGCTCTCCATTTTCATCATAATGGACCCAAATTAATCCGTGTGCATCTCCATTGCCAGGCATCTCGATTACCTTTAAAAGTTCCCTCGTCTCTACGTCATACACGTAAATACGCCCCTCACCATTGCTAGTTGACCACATCTCTTTACCATTTGGTGACAAGAGCACATGGTCTGCTTTATATGAAGCATAAAGAGTTTCTACTGCGTGCCCAGACTCAGTATCAATAATGGTAATCGTACGCCCTAGATGATGCGCAGCTTCTCCTTTATCAGCAATCCAAAGTTCGGTTTCATCTGCTGTTAAAGCTGCGCCATAAGGACCAATACCAGTGCCATTGGTCCAAATAACTTCACCCGTATTAATGTTCATTTTTGATGCAATTGAACTACTCATGACTGGATAGATAAATTCTTTAGCATTATCAATTACTGCCCAGTTTGGTCGATACCCTGGCACTGGATACTCTGCTTCCACTTCCCAAGTTTCAGGATTAATTTTAGCAATCCAAAAAGGGCGGACTGCCATAAGTCTGCCTTGATAAAGGTCGATCGCTGAACGCATCCCCGTAGCACGTCCGGGAGCATAACCTGCGGGCTCCATCAATGCATAAATATATTCATAATCCTTATCGGTCCAAACTGTATATATGAAACCGCCCATATCTATATCTTTAATACCGCCAATAACCTCATCTGTTTCGGGATCAAATAAAAACAGCCCCAATCCATCTGGATCCCTGACAAATAAATCAAATAAAACTTTATCCCGAAATACTTGCCCATGATGAAGTCTTCCACCAATAGTGATCTGTGACACTGGCTGCAGAGTAATCGCATCAAGCTTGATCATAGTCCAAGAACCTGCTGGATCGGGAGAACCATCAGCTGTTGGTTCTCTAGGGCCTACGATGTAAGCATACCTTCCGTCTGGGGACATCGCCGATGTGTGTACTACAGATCGTAAATTCTCAGGTAGATGGTAACTTGCTATGACTTCCATCGTTTCTGCATCACCAACGACCAGACCATTTCTTGTTGGGGGAACATAGCCATCAAACAAAACTGAAGGGGAACTAGTAGTCCCGATATTCTCATAAAAGTAGGTTTTACCTGGTTCAGGCTGAAATTTTGGTTCGCCCGGATCAAAGGTAGCTACAACTCTAGACGGATACTCGCTCCAAACACTTCCTTCTTTTGACCGGCGCGTCCATGTTTCCTGCAGAGAGGCAAACGTTTCAATGGCTTCTATTTGTAAATCTCGAGGAGTCTTTGCAAAGTCTAGTTCCTCAGCTTGGTTATCCCTCACAACAGCCAAAGCCTCTAACCACTGCTGGGGTAATTGCGCATCCAGAGGCAAATCCGCCAATGTTCTAATGTACATTGAGATTGCTACGAGGTCGTCATCAGTAGGATTCATTTCGCTGACGATTACCCCCATTACAGGATTACTCTCTAATTGATCAAATACATCCGCAGGCGTCGGACCAAAATGCAGAGATGGTCCAACTAGACCCTCTCCACTTTCTGCATGACAAACCCAACAACCAACATCAGAGTTATACAATTCTTCGCCGCGCTCTACTAAAGCCTCTAAATTTTGCGCAAAGACTGGCACGCTGAATAGATTGAGAAACAATATGTTTAACAATCTAGAGTAAAAACTGCTCATTTACTCCCTCCAAACTGGCAAAATTATGCTCTAAGTATAGCTGCTTGAATGTGAAATCGTGCTAAGAAATCAAATTTATACAAGCAAACACTCTTAAACAAATTTAATATTCTAAAGGATGTTGCCAGCATCAGATCTCATTCTTTACTATTTGTATCGCTAATAAGAGGAACATTCCACGCATCGTAACCGTATAACCAGCTAGTGTCCTGATCACCACCCTGCATCCAAGTATTTGCACTTGAGATAGCTTGAATTTTTGATGTGCGAGGTTTTCTATTAGCCTCAAATTGCCTGAAAGCAACTGCTAAATCTTCGCCTTCAACTGCCTCAATACATCTTGCTAAAATTGCAGCATCTTCAATAGATGTTGCAGCTCCTTGTGCCATATAGGGCGTCATTGGGTGACATGCATCGCCAACTAAAACAACATTCCCATCGCTCCATTTGGGCAGCGGCTCTCGCTCCAAAATTGCCCATTTATGGCAATCCGTACATGCATCTAACACAGAGCGCACATCAGAATGAAAACCTACATATGCATCACGAAGATCGTTAACGTCTCCTTTTGCAGACCAAGACTCAGGCGTTAACCATTCTGCTGTTTCCGGCACGCTAGTAACAAAATAAATTTCACTGCGTTGTGCTGTAACATAATAAATAACTATGTGACGATCTATGCCCCACCATTTAGTGCGAGAAGGTCCTATATCTTTACCATTCAGTCTATCTGCTGAAAATACAGCGCGATAAGCAATTCTCCCCTTATGAATAGGTTCATCCGGACCTACCACAATATCCCGGACTACAGAATGTACCCCGTCGGCACCAACAACTGCATCGGCAACCACGCTTGTTCCATCATTAAAAGTAAGCTTAACGCCTGAAACATTTTCATCGAGACCAATAAGTTTCTTATTGAAATGAATAAGATCTGAAGGCACTGACGAAGAAAGAGCGCTTGTTAAATCTGCACGATGCATACATAAATAGGGTGCTCCAAAAAGTTCTTCTGGCATTGGCAAGTCTCTAAGAACCTTGCCAGTATTCCACTCCCTGTTTAAGTGAGAATAGGGACTAAAAGAAGATTTTATAAGCATTTCTTCTATACCGATTTTTCTAAGTACCTTCATAGAATTTGGCATCATCTGGATTCCCGCACCTATACGCTCAAAACGAGTAGCTTGTTCGTAAACTTGTACTTTCATTCCAATGCTTCTAAGCGTTGCAGCAGCCGCTAATCCGCCCATGCCAGCACCTACAATTGCTATGGATCGTTCGTTGACCATCAAGACTCCTTAAAAAATACTTGGTAATTATACGGGCAATAACTGTGTCTCTGGACTGGTGTTCGCCGCTATACTTCCTCACCCTTAAAAGTTGGAAAATAAGTGAATATTGGATTTCTTGGTCTTGGAAAAATGGGAATGCCAATGGCCATGCGGTTACTCGATGCAAACTTTAAGCTTACCGTATGGAACCGGAGTCCTGAAAAAACAACAGCCCCTAAAAAAGCAGGTGCAATAGTTGTTTCAAGTCCTTCGCAAGTGGCTACTCGTTCAGAAATAATTATTTCTATGCTCAATGATGACACAGCAGCTATAGAAGTATTTAAAGGTAATGAAGGACTTCTAAAAAATGAGGTTAAAGGTAAACTTTTTATTGAGATGAGTACACTTAGACCCAGCACTGTAAAAAAACTAGCTAAGTCGTGTGCGGATAAGGGCGCTGCCTTTATTGATTCACCTGTATCTGGAACTGTAGGCCCAGCAAAAGAAGGTCGCTTGATGGCTCTAGTAGGAGGTAATGAAACTAACTTAGAAAGGGCGCGTCCTGTGTTAGAAGTTCTAACACGACGTATTGTCCATGTTGGGGAGGTTGGGCAGGGCTCACTTATGAAACTCGTTATTAATTTGCCCTTAGCAGTCTATTGGTATTCTCTGGGTGAGGCAGCGGCTATGGGACATGCTGGAGGATTGAAGTTAAATGTTATTTTGGATGTTATGAAAGATAGTGGAGCATCAATGGCAGCTTTCCCAAAAAAAATTCCCGAAATTCTCGGAGAATCAGATCTGGTTACATTTGATATCGATACACTATACAAGGATGTGGAATTTATTCTCGAGACTGGTATGGATTCCCGAGTGCCAATGACAGCAACGCAAGCTGTTTTGTCAGCATGCGAAGCTGCTAAAAAAGAGGGCCTTGGGTCGGCTGATGCAACTGAGCTTGTAAGATTTCTAATGAAAAATTATGAAAACCCTAAAAAATAAAATATTGAATAAAGTGGTAAAAATGAGGTCACTAAAATTTATTTTATCTGCATTGATTATTAACTCTATTAGCCTGATATCGCTGTTTGCGCAAAATGCTCCAGATCAGATTTTCACTAACGGTAAAATTATTACTGTTGATGACTATTTTTCTATTCAAGAAGCTGTTGCTATCAAGGGACAGCGAATACTTGCTGTTGGTAACAACAATGAAATTGAATCTCTTGCCGCTACTAACACACAACGTACTAACCTTAATGGGAAAACGGTTATTCCAGGTCTTATCGATAATCACAATCATGTTGTGCGGGCAACGGAGTATTGGCCAAATGAAGCAAGATTAGATGGTATTACTAGTCGAGCAGAGGCACTACAAATTCTCAGGGTAAAAGGGGACTCGTTAGGACCAGATGAGTGGATAATGTCACTTGGCGGTTGGAGCGAAGCTCAGTTTATTGACGATCAAAGAGACTTCACACTAGCAGAACTTGATGCTGTAGCTCCTGATAGACCATTGTTTATACAAGCTCTCTATCATCACGCCTATGGAAATACAGCCTGGTTTAATGCAATGGGCATTCCACTGACAATCCCTAATGAAATGCAATTAACCCAAAATGGGCTTGCATCTTATTCAGTGCGAGATGCTGAAGGCAAAATTACAGGCCGACTTGATGGTGGGTTTCCTATGATAGAACTGGCTCTGCAAAGCTTTCCAGCGGTAAGCGCTGATGAACAAATAGAGGCCATAAAATCTTCATTTTCCCATTTAAATAGTATTGGCCTAACTACAGTTTATGATCCAGCTGGGGTGGGAATTCGCAGGGAAAGTTATTCAAGACTAAGAGAGTTGGCTGAAGAGGAAGGACTCACTGTACGTATCTACCATACTCTGGGCGGTAGCATGCCAAGGACTCCTCAAGATGCCCAAGATCTTATTCAAGAAATTAGAGAATCAAAGCCATTTCAAGGTAATGACTTAGTGGACCTTATTGCTGTTGGTGAAATTTATTATGCGCCATTCCATTGGGATAACACGCGTCAACCAACCAACCCAACGGCTGAAGATATAAATTGGGCCAAAAAGATATTAATGGCCGCTGCTGAAGGCGGCTGGTCAGTTCAAACTCATGCTACCCAGCCAGAGACTATTGATCACTTACTAAATCTTGTTGCTGAAATAAACGAGCTACAACCCGTACGTCAACTCAGATGGTCTATTACGCATGCTGATAACATCAATATTAATCAATTAGATAGAGTCAGACACCTTGGTATGAATATTCAGCTTCGAAGCAATATGGTTATGGGAGGACGTGAACCAATATTTGAAGCTTTTGGCGGTAATGCTTACAACATGCCTCCTCTACGAATGGTTCAGGAAAGTGGAGTTTCCTATGGCCTTGGGACAGACGGCACAAAAGCAGCTCAAATTAATCCTTTTGTTACTCTCTGGTGGGCAATTACTGGCAAGTCTTTAAGTGGCGAAGTAATACAACATCAAGTATTAACAAGAGAAGAGGCCTTAATTGCAACCACCCGTGCAAATTCATTATTAATGTTCCAAGAACAAAATATAGGAGCAATCAAGCCAGGATTACTTGCCGATATGCTTGTCTTAGACAGGGATTACCTTACGGTTCCAGTAGATGAGATAAAAGAGATAAGGCCTGTAGCCACCATTGTTAGTGGAAAATTAGTTTACGGAAATCTATAGTTTTAACGGTTTCTGCTACAAGCAAGCAAACTATGCTAAAAAGCAAAAATTATTCCTCCTGTCCTGCGTTTGACCCCAATCCAGCTTTACCATCACAGGAAACTCCAGCCAATGCCTGTGACACGCATATGCATATATGTGGCCCACGCACAAAATATTCTTATTCAAAAAACCGAATCTACACTCCACCCGACTCTCTACTACCCGATTATCTGCGGTTGACTCAAGTTCTGAAAATTGGACGTGTTGTATTTATTCAGCCCAGTGTGTACGGAGATGACAACACCGTCATGCGAAAAGCCATGGCTGAGTGCCCACTTCCCAATAGAGGTATCGTCGTCTTGAGACCCAATGCATCTGAGGAGGAAATTGCAACACTGCATAGCGAAGGGGTACGTGGGGTTAGATTCAATCTGGTAGATGTAAAAAATCCTAAAAAAAGGTTGCCAATACAAGAAATGAAAAAGGTTGCGAAACGGATTTTACCTTTCGGCTGGCACATTGAACTGCTCCTACATGTAGACAATTATCCTCACTTAGATGATGAGTTGAGTGATATACCTGTTGATATAGTCGTAGGTCACCTTGGGTACTTTCATCCAAAAAAAACCCCTGAAGACAATGGTTTCAAAGCATTAATAAATCTCATGAAGGCTAAACGATGTTGGACTAAGCTGACTGGACCTTATCGATTATCAACTAAAAAATATCCCTATAAAAACGTAACTCATTTTGCTACCTGCCTAATAGAAGAAGCCATAGATCAAGTCATATGGGGCTCAGATTGGCCACATGTCTGTATAAAAACGCCCATGCCAAATGATGGAAAATTACTAGACCTCTTATCAATATGGTCTGGGGCACCAGAAATTTATCATAAAATACTCGTCGAAAACCCTGCACGTCTATACGATTTCTAATGCCTGTAAGTTGGCTATTTATTTAAGGATTCAATATGAACACAGACCTTTTTAAAGGAATACTTGTTCCTGCACTAACCCCTTTTAAACATGACTTATCTCCAGACATTAATGCATTCGTTGCGCATTGTTTTTGGCTACTTGAACAAGGTGCTGATGGACTAGCTGTCTTTGGTACAACAAGTGAGGCGAATTCACTGGGACTAGAAGAACGCATGACTCTTCTAGATCACCTAATAGAAAGCGGAATTTCAACGGATGTATTAATGCCTGGGACGGGCACTACATCAATAACTGATACAGTTAGATTAACTAAGCATGCCCTAGAAAGAGGATGTTCCAGTGTCCTCATGTTGCCGCCTTTTTACTACAAAGCAATCAATGATGATGGTCTATATGCAAGTTTCTCTGAAATAATTCAAAGAGTAGGAAATTCAGCCCTGAGGGTATATCTCTATCACATACCTCCAGTTGCAAAGATATCAATATCTCTTAACCTCATTGAGCAGTTACTAAAAAGTTTTGGTGATACAGTTGTTGGGCTCAAAGACAGCTCTGGGGACTGGGCAAACACTTCAGCTGTACTAAGTGAATTTCCCTCTTTAGCTACGTTCTGTGGCTCTGAAGTGTTCCTATTGGACACTTTGAAAAATGGAGGCGCAGGTTCTATTACTGCTACTGCTAACGTTAACGTTGCAAACATTAGGAATGTCTACAAAAACTGGCAAAAAGAAAATGCAAAACAACTACAAAAAGAAATAAATAGTGTTCGGAAGACATTTGAAAATTATCCTGTAATACCCGCACTCAAAGCCATTCTTTCTATACACCAAAAAAACCCAAACTGGCCAACTGTTCGTCCTCCACTTGAATGTCTTCGTAATAAAGATACACAGAAGCTATCTGAAGCTCTCAATCACCTCAATTTCAATATATGAACAACCAATAGATAATACCCAATCTCTTAAACTTATTTTATCTGTTGTTTAAAGATTTAAAGTTAACCAGAAAGCTTGGCCAACGCACCGGCAAGAACGCATGTAACTTCTGCAAGATCCGATGGATTGCAGTTTTCCATCTCATTATGGCTAATTCCTCCATCACAAGGCGAGAAAATCATTCCAGTTGGGCAATGATAATGAAGTTGCCGTGCATCATGTCCTGCCATCGACAGTATGGGCATATTTGCTATACCAATCTCATCAGCTGCCGCAGATATACACTCTCTAATCTCACTAGGGAACTCTAACGATTCTGATGTCGCAATCTCGGTGACTGTAACCGTACAAGGCCCTTTATTCTGCTCACAAATCGTCATAACAAGATCACCCATATCTTTTAATGTTTGCCAATCAGGATGCCGCAGGTCAATTGAAAAGAAAGTTGTTGATGGAATTACCGATGGAACGTTGGGCGATACTTCAAAAAGACCAACCGTATATTTCATATCTTCTACATCAAATTTGTGCCGCATTGCACGAATCATTTCTATCGCAGCAAACAATGCGTCCTTTCTCTGTGGAGTAGGTAATGTGCCTGCATGGCCATCTTCACCAACAACTTTCACTCGGTATCTTCGTGACCCTTGAATTCCTGTAACAACTCCCACAGAGACAGCATGTGCTTCTAAGATTGGTCCCTGCTCTATATGGGCTTCTATAAATGTCTTAATTGGAAACCCTAGCGGCCGTTGCTTAATATCGGGGAAACTCGCTAGCGTTTGTGCTAATGCATCTTCAGTTTTCACACCGTCAGCGTCTTCTACAACTAATATCTGCTCCATAGATCTTCGAGATGTGAAAGCCTCTGAGCCCATCATCCCTGGAGAAAAACGAGATCCCTCCTCATTCAGCCATACGGCAATCTCTAATGGCGCCTGTGGCCTAAAGCCAGAGTCTTGCATTGCTGCAATTACTTCAAATCCAGCCACAACTCCAAAGGCTCCATCAAACTTACCGCCTGTAGGCTGGCTGTCTATATGAGAACCCGTTACAACGGGAGCTTCATCATTTTTTAGCCCCTCATAACGAAAAAACAGATTACTAATTGCATCTGTATATACAGAAAGACCCATCGCTTTGGCCCAATCAATAAGTAATTGTCGTGCCTTAATTTCCTCATCAGTCAAAGCTAGCCTACAAACCCCATCATTTTTGGTGGCACCGATCTTTCCAAGATCCATAAGCCTGCCCCACAGACGCTTTTCATCTACATGGTTAGCAATTTTTTTTAAGGAAATTTCTTTAGGGGCACTCATTTAACTTGTCTTCATTATTTCTGAAGGCTTAGATCGCGGATCTCTTGGAGACCAGCGATTTTCTTCAACCATAGATAAAAACTCGGCCACAATTCCATTAAATAAGTCTGGTTCTTCCAAGTTTAGTGTGTGGCCAGTTTTGGGTATAACATGCAAACCGCATGCAGGGATAACGCGTTTGAGAAATATTCCTGGATTTAGGCAGTGGTCATCTTCATCTCCAACTACAACAAGGGTAGGAATTGTTAGCTTCTCTAAACTAGCCTCAAGATCATAGATTGAAGGCCTCTCTGCTTGAACTCCCAACATTGTATTAGCAGACCCTTTCGCTGAATGTTCTCCTAACATCATTCTAAACTCACTCCACCCTCTCGGGTCTTTTACCAGAAAAGGAATGCGCGATGCTGCAAGGCCATAAATATGAGAAAAATCTTCGCTACCCAGGGTTTCAAACTGTTGGGCCACCTCTTTAGAAACTTCCCTGAAATAACTTTCGAATTCCTTCTCTGCACCATACCCAGCACTAGCCACTACCAAAGATCTAGCTCTTTCAGGATAAGTCATCCCAAAATGTAGCGCAGCAAATCCGCCCATAGATAAACCAACTATATGAGCACAAGGTATTTTGAGCTTTTCCATCACATCACGGATATCATCAACAGCTCGCGCTTGAGAATACTTCGACACATTATCTGGCACATCAGAAGGTGGATAACCTCGAGCATTAAAGGTCACACAACGGTAGCGTCGTGAAAAATATCTAACTTGAGGCTCCCAACTACGCTGATCACCTCCAAATTCATGCACGAAAACAATGGGCTCACCCTCCGATGTATCTTCTATGTGCAACCGAACGTTATCGCTTGTAACTGCAAACTCACCCATGATTAATTGTCTGTCATATGATTGATCGTCTTGATGAAATTCCACCATCAACCGTATAGATAGTTCCGGTTGTATATCCAGCACGATATGAGGCCAAAAAAACAATCAAATCGGTAACTTCATACATGTGTGCCGGGCGTTTTAGTGGATACGTCTCTAATAATTCCGTGTAACGATTTTCGTCCCCTAATACATCATCAGCGCGCTTCTTGAGCATATTGTAAATGCGGTCTGTATCTACTGGCCCAGGATTGACTCCTACTACCCTAATGTTGTCGTTAAGACTGTGCCCCCCAAGTGCGCGTGTAAATGCCATTAGTCCTCCATTACCAGTTGTTCCGGCAATATATTTTGGGTCAAAGACTTCACCACTGTTGCCAATATTGTTAATAATTACACCAGAGCCATTATTCTTCATACGCTCATAGTAAATTCGACAAAGATTGATATAGCTCATCACTTTGAGCTCCCAACCCTCTCGCCAGGCCTTTTCATCAATTTCCGACAATACACCACTTGGAATAGCGCCTGCGTTATTTACTAAGATATCGATATTTCCAACTGCTTCAGACAGCTGCGCACATGCCCCTTTCTCGGTTAAGTCGAGGGGATAAATGTTTACCTGCACATCACAACTCACCTGTATTTCCGACTTAATACGATCAAGTGAGGTGTTGTTCCTTGCTGTCAAATGAAGATGGACACCCTCGGAGGCGAAGGATTTTGCTAACGCTTCGCCTATCCCTTGAGATGCCCCGGTAACCAGCGCTGTTTGTCCAGCTAGCTTTAAATCCATAGAAGTTTTCTCGTAAAAATGATTTGAATTAACTTAAAAAAACTCACCATCGTCAGCTATATCTTTAGCTTCTTCAACCGATTCAGGAAGTAGTTCGCAAAACTCCTCTACCCACTCCGTTGGGGTGCTGGTAGAGACCTTGATAAATCTATCGCCAAATTCTTCAGTATGGTAAGTGCCATGACGAACCATAATTTTATGCTTTGCAAGAGAAGCACAAATAGCCTTTGGAGTAACATTGGCTTCCGTGCATTGAATAATGAGAAAATTTCCATTTGAAGGCGAGACAGGAACACTAAGCCCGGGAACTTTTTCAACTGTTTTAAGAATAAGATCCTGATTACCCCTTGTGACTGATAAAACTGTTTCGAGCCATTCTGATTTTATCTTCAATCCTGCTATTGCCCCCCTTTGAGCTACAATATTTGAACCTAAATTATTCGGTGGAGCACTTGATAATTGTTCAATAATCTCTGGGATTGCCACCAAGGAACCTATTCGAAGGCCTGCAAAACCAAGCCATTTAGAAAAACTCCATACCGTTACGGTACGCTCAGGATAATAGCTAGCTGCTAAATGGTGGTCATAGGCAAAATCACGATATGTACAATCATGAATTAAATAAGCGTTCAAAGACCTTGCAATAGCAGCGATTTCTTGTATCTCTTCACGGGTACAACAAGTGCCTAGGGGATTATTAGGGTCTACCAGATAGATAATCTTTGTTTTATCACTAACCGATTCCTTTAAACGCTCGGGGCTTAACCTATATGCATATTCATCGCCATATATAGGTATTTGCTTCACCGTAGAACCAACAGAAGTTGCAAACTTCATCGGCCATGGCCAGGTTGGATCTGTGGTAATAAATTCATCTCCTGCGTTACAAAGGGTATGGCATAAATGGTATAGCCCTGAAATAGCTCCATCTGTAATTAATGATGACGCGTTAGTTAGACCCAAATCCTTAACCACAAGGGAGCGCAATTCTTCCAAACCTGCTGGAGGTGCATAAATGTGGAAAGCTTCTTCTCGAATACATTCGATCATAGCGTCTCGAACATCTGGATGAGTCACTATGTGATTTGTGTTCTGACCCAGCCAACGTAAGTCCGGCTGATTCACCAATCTATCAAAATGTTGATTACGACGCTCAAAGTCCATTATTTTTTACTCTGTTTTAGTTAGCCTAAAAATCTTAAATTATCTCAACACTAAATATCTCATTGCGTGTAAAGCGCACATATCATATATTTTTTCTTTTAGAATATCGTTTATACCTACCTCGCCTTGGCAAAAAACGATAGCCTACGTTTAAGACCATAGCGATACATAAACTAATTTTAAAAGGAAAAACAAAAACGATGACCTTCCTAATCAACTATCGCAACCAAATTATCACCGCTCTAATTGCCATTATGGCATTAGTAGCATGCGACAATAGAAGCGAAGCACCATTCCCAAGTGAGCCAATAACATTGGTTGTAAACTGGCCAGCTGGTGGAGGAATGGATCGTGCAGGCCGCTTAGTAGCAGAGTATGCTCGAAAAAGATTGGATGTGCCAATTGCCGTTATCAATGTGTCTGGTGCAGGTGGAGCAACTGGTGTAAGGCATGTAGCTGATGCTGACCCTGACGGCTATACAGTAGGAATCCTGGGAGCAAGTCTGGTTGCAAGCCAATATATAAACCCAAACGCTAACAGCATCGACGAGATAGATGTAATCTCATTCATCGGTCCCGACCCTGCAGCCTTGCAAGTACGTTCTGATTCGGGAATTAACACTCTAGAGGAATATGTTGAAACCGCAAAAACAAACCCGGCTTCTATCAAGAATGGCAATGATGCTCCTGGCGGAGTCTCTCATATAGCTGCAACACTGCTCCAGCGCATAACAAGCATAGATCTGACTCTAGTTCCTTACAGAGGCTACGCACCAACTGTAGCTGCAATCATCTCGGGGGAAGTTCAATCTACTACCCTGCCTGTCCATCAGTTGATTGATCAACATGAAGCGGGGGAAGTAAAAATACTAGGAGTCATGTCAGAGGAACGTCACTTTATGGCTCCTGATGTACCAACATTCAAAGAGCAGGGAATTGATCTTATAACTGGAGACTGGCGGGCCATTTATCTGCCGAACGGGGTTCCCCCGGATCGTCATTCTTTTTTAGAGAAAATTTTTTATGAAACGATGAATGATCCAGAATTCCAGGAAGCTGCAGAGCGGCTCAGTTTCTTTATCACTCCGATGATGGCAGATGACACAAAACAATTTATTGAGGATTTCGATACCGCTCTGTATCCAATTCTGCTCGAAAGCGACCTAGTTAAAGCCCGTCAAAAATAATTTCCCATGTCAGAAAAAATTGCTAAACGAGACCCTAGGAATCAACTTGCAGCAGGATTTTATCTTGGGCTAATCAGTTTTATAGGTTGGTTGTCATTAATTAATACCCCGGCTTTATGGACCAATGAATTCGGTGTTGATCCGGGGCCAGAATTACTACCTGTGATTGTTTTGACTCTTTTATCGGGAGGCGCTCTTACTCTACTGGGCGCAGGAACATTTCAGGTAATCATGTATAAAACTCCCAAAACTAACTATTGGACAAAACTATATCAAAACACACTTTTGCCAACGCTCTTCGTTATTTCATTAATCTTCTATATTGGTTTAATGGAGATTTTTGGTTTTATATTTGCAAGCATCATTTTTGCTCTGTCATGGATGTGGTTGCTAGGCCTTAAAAGCAGGAGTGAAACAGCAGTTTCTGGCTTATTCTTAGCAGGTCTCGGCACGCTCATTGGGGTCGGACTAATTTATTTTGTTTTCGTCTACCTAATAGGAGTGCCCATAGGATAACTATTGGCCAAAAACATATTGTTCACAGAATTTATTTCTATAATTTCAAACGTTATCACTGACCCCCAACTGTTAGGTTTAAGTGCGCTTGGGACTATTTTAGGAATTCTTATGGGTTGTTTGCCCGGCATAAGCTCCACAATGGCCCTTGCGATTTTGCTGCCTGTCACCTATGCAATGAGTCCTATAGCAGCCATGGTATTTTTGATGGCTGTATTTTCAGCAAGTGTTTTCGGTGGATCAATTTCAGCCATACTAATTAACATACCCGGAACACCCGGAGCGATAGTCACGCAACTAGAAGGCTACGCAATGACAAAGAGCGGAAAGGCAAGTGAAGCGCTAACTTACTCTTTATTTTCCTCAACATTTGGCGGAATAGTAGGTCTTACCATTCTCATTCTTGTAGCTCCCATTGTAGCCAGAGCTGCAATGGAATTTCGTAGCCCAGAGTTTGCTATGACAACAGTTTTTGGCTTAACCATGCTCGCTTACTCAACCCCTGGATCCACGTTTCGGGGAATTTTAAGTGGTGCGGTAGGTCTTCTGTGTGGGATGGTTGGTTTTGATTTAGTAACTGACGTTCCTCGGTTTGATTTTGGAACAACTGCTTTACAATCTGGTATAGAGCTTGTACCTCTGACTGTTGGTCTTTTTGGCCTAGCAGAAGTGTTGCGAGGAATTGAGGGAGGAGGAAAACCATCTAAAAAAACCCCTGATTTAGGGTCTTTACTACCATCATTAAAGCGAGTGCGGCGTCTATGGAAAACTATTCTGCGTGGATCAGCGCTCGGGGCCATTATTGGAGCGATACCTGCAGCTGGTTCTGCTATTGCTGTCGCTGTTTCCTACGCACAGGAGCAAAGACTTTCCAAGCGTAAAGAAGCGTTTGGCACAGGTGTTCCAGAAGGACTTGCTGGCCCAGAGGCTGCAAATAACGCATGTGTTGGGGGCGCACTTGTACCGTTGATGACACTGGGTATTCCCGGAGACACAATGACTGCCGTCTTGATGGGAGCTCTGCTAATTCATGGACTTCGACCAGGACCGTTATTGTTTATGGAGCGGCCTGATTTTGTTGCCGCTGTCTATGTTGCACTTTTTTTGGCACTTATACTTACAGTTGTATTTGGTTTTTTATTAGTACGGCATTTTGTCAGGCTGATGCGAACACCAAGTCACATTTTATTAGTCATCATCGCCATGCTTTGTGTAGTTGGTTCGTTTGCGATACGTAACAACGTCACCGACGTTTATATAATGATCGTTTTCGGCGTGACTGGATATGTAATGAATAGGCTTGATATTCCAGTAGCTCCTCTCGCTTTTGGCCTGATTCTTGGGCCAATTCTAGAGGAAAACCTACGAAGATCTCTGATTATCTCAGATGGCTCCTGGGTGGTATTTTTTGAAAGGCCTATTGCGTTAACTATGTTACTTCTGTCGGCGGCCGCACTCTCTTACCCATTGGTCCCAAAATTACGTCAATTATTGTCAAATACTAGAAATTGATAATCAGACAACAACACAATTTATAGTTACACTTAAAAGTTAGAGATAAACAGATTTAGTTTAACTATCAATCCCAATAGAATGATCATGCGCGCCATAACACTAACAGCTCTACTGATATTTTCATCAATCGTGCACACACATCACTCACGTTCACATTATTCGTATGAAATCCAGCAAATAGAAGGCGAGCTAGTAGCTGTGCACTGGGTAAATCCTCATGTTGGCTTTACCGTAAAGGTTAAAAATGAACAAGGAGAGGAAGAACTTTGGCGGGTTGAAGGGCATTCAAACCTGCTAAGCATGCAGCGAGGTAATGTCTCAAGTGATGTCTTTACGGTGGGTGAGCATGTTATTGCGCGAGGTAGCCCGTCTATTCGCCGAGAAAGAGACCTTCTGACAACTAACCTATTACTTGAAAATGGTCGGGAAATATTACTTTCTGGTGAAGCTGAACCTTATTGGGGTGAACAAAGTTTTGCTTCTCCAGGTACTTCTAACTATGAATTAGTAGATGCTTTAGCTGAAAATCGTGGCCTTTACCGAGTCTGGAGTGCTACACCGGGCGGGGTTGGTCAAATAATGGATTTCCCTTTTACTTCTGCAGCAATTGCCGCCCGTGAAAATTGGAATCCCGTCGACAACTTTGCTGAAAGGTGTGAACCTGAGGGTATGCCAAGAATTATGCGCAACCCGCATGCATTTGAGTTCGTAGATAATGGACATGAGATTTTTCTTATATCTGAACTCTATGACCTTGTACGCACAATTCATATTGGCGATTCCGCACCACCGTTAGACCAGGGTGGATCCCCTCTAGGATATTCAACTGGGATATTGGATGAAAACACGCTGACCGTAAAAACAACTCATATTAACTGGCCCTACTTTGACAACATTGGTACACCACAAAGCAATTCCGTCGAGATGCTAGAAATATTTACCGTTAGCGATGACCAAACACGCCTAAACTACCAATTGACAGTGACAGACCCAAATACATTTTCAAGGCCAGCAGCTTACCAACGCTACTGGTTAGCGCTAGGTGAACAGATTGAGGTCTATGACTGTCAGGTTTACTAATTAAGTAATATTGACTTCTATCTCGCCTAGGCCATCGATTCCTACACGAACCACATCACCCGTCTCTACAAGGCCAATACCCTCGGGTGTCCCGGTCATAATAATGTCACCTGCTTTAAGCTCATAATGCCTCGACAAAATGGCGATACCTTCAGATACCGACCATATTTGAAATGACAGGTCTGAATCTTGTTTTACCTCACCGTTAACACTTAACCAAATTCTGCCCGTCACTGCGTGACCATTTGTTTCCACCGGATAAAGCGGTCCACATGGAGCAGAGTTATCAAAAGACTTACTTATAGCCCAAGGCCGTGACAATCTCTGCGCCTCTTGCTGCAAGTCTTGACGTGTCATATCAAGCCCCACTCCGTAAGCATAGACGTGGTCTAAAGCATCAGCAGGGTCAATATTCGTTCCACCACTTTGTAGTGCGACTACTAACTCTCCTTCATAACGTAATGCCCTAGTCACTGATGGATAGGGATGGCCCTCCCTGCTATCTGTGATGGCATCCCTTGGTTTAATGAAAAAGAATGGAGGATTAACATCAGGATCATCGCCACTTTCATAGGCATGGGCACGGTAGTTGCGCCCCAGACAAAAAACACGTCTTACTGGGAATCGCTCGTCCGAGCCATCAATTTCCATAGAAACAATATTTGGCGGATCAATCACATAATCTGCATCTTGCGCTGATGCATCCCGTGAAACGCATGCCGCTGCTGCCGCTGCCGCACTACCAGAAAGGAATTGGCGCCGGCTTGTTTTATCTGTGTTTTTCATTCAAGACTCCCAGTTTCTCGTATAATTTTTATTATTTTCAGCAAAATATGGTGGCCAGGGGCAGAATCGAACTGCCGACACGCGGATTTTCAGTCCGCTGCTCTACCAACTGAGCTACCTGGCCTTAAAAGGTGGGTTATTAGAACGGCCCCACTCACAGCACGTCAAGAGCATAAGCATTTTGTTTTTACTCGCTATAATCATAAAACGCTGACTTGAGGTCTTAAAGAGACCCAGCATCTGAACATTATTTTAGAATCAGGAATCAATTATGAGTGAAGAAAAAATTTATCCGGTACCAGATAGTGTCGCTGCCCAAGCTTGGACAGACAAGGCTGATTATCAAGCTCTTTACAGAAAATCTGTTGAAAACCCTATCGCCTTCTGGGAAGAACAAGCTATGCGACTGGATTGGATAAAAGCGTTCACAAACACGAAAGATGTTTCTTACGATGCTTCAGATTTGCATATACGTTGGTTTGATGATGGAGAGTTAAATGTCGCGGCTAATTGCCTTGACCGACATCTTGCAAAACGCGCAGATCAAACAGCTATTATTTGGGAAGGTGATGACCCGAGTGAAGAATCCCATATCACCTTCAAAGAACTTCATGATCGTGTTTGTCGTCTGGGCAACGCTTTACGTACTCTTGGCGTACAAAAGGGTGACAGAGTAACCATCTACATGCCTATGATCCCTGAAGCTGCCATCGCAATGTTGGCATGCGCTCGAATTGGTGCGGTGCACTCAGTAGTCTTTGGGGGATTTTCTCCAGAAGCTCTTAGAGGAAGAATCCAAGACTGTGCATCAAACTTTGTGATAACAGCTGATGAGGGTCTGAGGGGTGGCAAATCAATACCGCTCAAAGCAAACGTAGATGCAGCGTTAGATGGATTGCCACTAGAACATGTTAATAGTGTGATTGTGGTTAAAAGAACAGGCGGAAAAATAGAATGGAAAGATAAACGCGATCACTGGTACCACGAAATTACAGCATCGTCAGATGTGAACTGTCCTGCTGAAGTCATGAATGCAGAAGATCCCCTTTTCATTCTCTATACTTCTGGCTCTACTGGAAAACCAAAAGGAGTACTCCATACCTCTGCTGGTTACTTAATGTTTGCTGCCATGACCCATCAGTATGTGTTCGACTACCATGATGGTGATATCTATTGGTGCACTGCAGATGTTGGTTGGGTAACTGGTCACTCGTATATTGTCTATGGTCCATTAGCCAATGGTGCAACAACTTTGATGTTTGAGGGCGTTCCAAACTACCCTAATAGCAGTCGTTTTTGGCAGATTGTAGACAAACACAAGGTT
>PBDA01000059.1 GCA_002718345.1 Rhodospirillaceae bacterium | reverse complement strand
TCTTGAAGAAATCGGTGATTTAACTGGCCGAGCAGATTTTTGGCCGTTGGTTGTTTCGCCCGAAGAATAAAAAATTCCTATACCTCTTCTTTTGATTGATTTTCGCTTACGTATTAATTTTTTGAGTTTTCTGTAGGCCTTTTTTGTAGTTATAATTTTAAATAGAAGTTTTGAAAGGAAAGAGATTATGCAATCAAAATATACAATGCTAGGTTGCTTTTTAGTGGCCCTATTCGCTTTACCTCTTTTTGCTCATCATTCTCATAGTAATTATGAGACTAGGGAATATACTCACCTAGAAGGTACGGTTGCAGAATTTCACTGGATGAATCCGCATACTTGGATTTTTTTAGAAGTGGCAAATGAAGGCGGTGAATCAACTATCTGGGCTCTGGAGGGTGCAGCACCACGTTCACTTGAACGTGATGGTTGGAGTTCTGATGATATTCATGTAGGAGATCACCTTAAAGTCAGATGCCACCAGCTTAAGGATAGATCAAATGGATGTTTGTTGGGGTTTCTAACATTAGATGGAAGGGCTGAAAAAGAGTTTGATTAAATGCGTAACCTGTTGATAATTATTTTTTCTTTGCCAGGACTTTCTTACGGACAAGGCTGGATAGAGTATATAGATCGTTCTGCAGCATATAGTATTAATTTTCCTTCAGAACCTACTATAGAAGAAATAATTTTCGAATCGCAACAAGGATTGATTTATCCTGCTCAGTTATATAGTGCACAGGGCGTTCGTGGAGACGCATACCTTGTAACTGTTGTAGATTTTTCTAATGCTCAAGAATTGCATAGCTCTCACCCAGATAGAACAGAGGCATCAGGCATAAATAGCTGGTGGTGGGATATTAGAGCATCTGTTGCCCATGCTGCTTTGAACATTAGGGAGCGAGGTGGAGAAATTACCTACGATTCTTGGTCATGGTTAGAGGGGATTGAAGGACATCAATTACAGATAACCAATGAAGATTCGTCACGAACTTTTGTAGGGATTTATCAGCATTTTCTTCGGCTATATATTCTTGAGGCTACTGCTCCTGCAGGTTCTCCACCACCAGGTTTGTTTCAGCAATCTTTGCGATTTCTTGATGAGGAGGGAGTTCGTGTTCGGTACCAGAATGATGTTAATGGAAATAAAACTCGTATACCAAATTTACCCCCAGATGGAACTAGTACAGCAAGAGTTGTTGAGCGCTCAGTGAATTGAAATTATTTGTTTTTATTTGGTCAAGACTGTGAAGCGTTGAATCCTCCGACCAGTCCCTGATTCTGCTACATAAATATTTCCTTTAGAATCAACAGTTAGTCCGTGAGCAACTGTAAAGTTACCTATCTGATGTCCGGGTCTTCCAAATGATCTCAAAATATCACCACTCACATGATCAAGAATATGTACCTGCTCATGTCGACCATCCAGTACATAAAGAAGGTTTTGCGCCTCATCTGGTGAAAACCCCAACCCCCAGACAGTTCCCCTTGAATCCGGGAGAGTAGCATTGCCAGTTTTTATCCATATGTTACGAACAAAATCTCCTGATTTATTAAATACTTGGACCCTAAGTCCTTCACGGTCACATACATATACAAGTCCAGCGTTACTAATTGCAATGCAATGAAGGGCATAGGTAAATGCTCCACCCATTCCTTCTAATGTTTCTTCAGGTGTAGCCTGTCTTCCCCATTGCCTTAAAAATATTCCATTTTTATCAAAAACTACTACGCGTTTATTTCCATAACCATCGGCTACATAGAGGTCATCATTTTCTGGATCAATGGCTACACCGGCTGGAAAGAAAAATCCATTTTGGCTTGAATTAAGTGGCTTCCTGTTAATTGTGTTATCTGAAGCTCGGATAGCTGTTCCATCATAGGTATCTACAACGCCACGTATTCCTACCTGAATTAATAATTCTCCTTCATGGCTATATTTTTGAGCAATCCCATCATTATTGCCTACAACCCAAACATTATTATCTGAGTCAAAACCACAACCATGAATGTTTTGTGGTACGGAATTTTTTTCACCCCAGTGGTTAATAAGGTTCCCTTCAAGATCAAATAGCATCATTGGTGGAGTAGGTACAGAAGTCTCTGCTTCTTCAGCAGTAATATTCTGTCTATCAATAACCATTATATGGTCATGAGAATCAACGCATGGATGACCAAGTGAGGCATTTATCCAGCCTTCTGGAAGTGGTTTTGGCCAGGTGGGGTCCACCTCAAATTCAATGGCTGGTTGAGCTGATACAAGGACAATTCCTGAATAACAGCTAATAATCAGTGGCAATTGCTTTATAATAATTTTAAGTAGCATATGATTAGAACATTGTAACTAGGATGTTCTGATTATCTAAGAATGATCTTAGCACGCCACTGCTGCAGGCATGTGCTGAGACAATAGCTTGCCTCTAGGTTTATTTTAAGCTTTAAGGAGCTAATCAATGCATATTGTTCTTACTGCACTTTTTTTGGGCGGATTACTTTCAGTAGCTTCTGCCCAAGAAAATCAAAGTATTGATCCTGCGTGGTTATTTGTGCCAGAAACTGTGAGCGATGATGAGGCTGTATTGGTAGAGCCGGTCATAGATTCTGATATACCAGTTGAGTTACGTTTTGTTGAGTTACTTGATGGAGTTTATGCTCCGATTGGTTTTCGTCGGCCTGCTGGTGATGGGCCTTTCCCTACGATTGTATTTGCTCATATGAATGGTGGGTTTGGTTTGCGTTGGATAAGAGAGTGGACGCAATATGGTAGCGGTACCCTTGAAGCCTTTCTTAATGAGGGCTATGCAGTTGTCTGGATGCGTTATCGGGCTGAAGTAGATACCCCTTATGGTTCAGAGCTAACAGTGCGTGAATTCCAAGGAAGAGATCGTTGGAATCGAGGTCCATTAGAATATGAAGATTCCATTGCTATTCTTGAGTATATTAAAAATTTGCCAGCTGTAGATTCAGATAGAATTGGATGGGTTGGTGTAAGCCATGGAGGTGAAATGCTTTTCAAGGTTGCATCTGAATATCAAGGAATACGAGCTGGTGTAGCTAGTGAACCTGCTGCTATGGATTATCTGGCAACGCTTCCCTTAGACCCTTCCCAACAAAATTCTGGGCCACAACCGGAAACAATGGAAGCGAATTCTCAGAGTATGCAAACAACTGCGGTAGAAGCTCTAAGAAACAGAATCGATATGGGTTTGGCTATGAGCAGAATTAATGCCATTGATATGCCTATTTTTGTGATTGGTAGAGACCGAGATCATAATCAAGCTACATTTCGTTTAGCCTTTGAGCTCATGAACGAAGCAGGAAAAACTGTGCAATGGAAATCGTATGATCACGATGATCACGGGTTTATATTTATTCAGCGCGATTCAGAAGGAATCTATGACCCTGATCCTATCCAACAACTTATTCTATCGGATACGATCGCTTTTTTTGATAGCCACATGAAGTCTGAATAGATTCAATAACCAATAGAAGAAAAATTTTGTGCTCAGTAATGCTTGTTTAAGGCATTAGGTAGAGCATGAAGTACGGAGAAATAGAATGTTTTATAAATGTAGCCCAGAAATTCATGAGGCTTCAACACAAGCTAGTACGGTATTATCCAATTCTAATAAACGGGCATTCACTGTTGATTTGCATTGCCATATGTTCGTGCCATCAGCAGCCGAAGCTGTTGCTGAAGTGTTTGATATGGAAACAGATGGATTGCATCGTTTTTCTAACCAAGCTACTCGTGAAGTTAATGCTAAACAGGGGGAAACTATAAAAGACCAACTTACGGATGTGGAGAGACGATTATCCGATATGGATCAGATGGGCATTGATATTCAGGCTATTTCTCCTGTGCCTCTTCAGTATTATTATGCTTTAGAGCCTGATTTGGGACGAACCTCTTCCCAGCTAATAAATGATGAAATTGCTGAAGTTGTTAGTGCTCACCCTGATAGATTTGTAGGTCTAGGAACGTTGCCGATGCAAGACCCTCAAATGGCTTTGTCTGAGCTAGAACGCGTAGTTAAAGACTTAGATTTCAGAGGGATAGAGCTATCAACGAATGTAAATGGTGAAGAACTATCAAATAAAAAATTCGACTCTATTTTTGCAAAAGCTGAGGAATTAGACACTTTAGTTTTTCTGCACCCAAATGGGTTTTCAGATGGAGGAAGAATGACAGATCACTACTTTATCAATGTCATTGGGAACCCGCTTGATTCAACCATGGCTGTTCATCATTTGATTTTTGATGGGGTTTTGGATCGTTACCCTAATCTTAATATATGTGTTGCCCATGGCGGTGGTTATTTATCTGCCTACTCCGGGCGTATTGATCATGCCCATAGTGCAAGAGAAGATTGCCGTCGTGAGATTAAACATGCACCGACAAGTTATTTAAAGAAACTTTACTTTGATACAGTTGTTTTTACAGATCATCAACTGGAATATCTGACCGAGCTTTACGGGAGCGATCATATTGTTCTAGGTACTGATTATCCATTTGATATGGGTATGGATGACCCCGTTGGTTTTGTTAATGAAACAGCAGCACTTACACAAGGAGATAAAGAAGCTATTGTTGGTGGAAATGCTGCAAAGTTGTTAAAACTATCTGACATCTAAGCTAGGTTGAATTATATTGTTTTGATGCTTTCTCCAAAGCTTGGATAAGTGGTAGTTTCTTGCCGGATAGATACTGAACCATTGCTCCTCCAGCAGTACAGATGTAATCAATTGCCTCATCATTTTTGAATTTTATTGCGGCGGCAACTGTATCTCCACCGCCCATTACCGAAAAACCCTTTGCAGAGGCAATGTATTCCCAAATAGCACGCGTGCCTTTCTCGAATTCTAGCTCCTCATAAACTCCAGGAGGCCCGTTAACAAATACAGTTTGAGCTTTGCTTATGATCGATTTGTACTTTTCTATTGTTAGTGAACCTATATCTTTATACATATGTTCAGCTGGGAGATCTTCTATTAAAATTTCTTTTCTTTCTCCATGAACTGAGAATGCTAAGTCCAATGGAATATGTATTTTTTCTCTGTATTTTTTTAGGTATTTTTTAGAATCAGAAACAAAGACATTAAGTTGCTTATCATTGAGATATTCTTCTTTTTTTCTTCCGAGTTGAAATCCGGCAGCCTTTAACATGATTTCCCCGGTAACTCCGCAGGTCAGGATATTATCGACTGAGCCATCAGCTAAAACTTTTTCCATCATTCCAAATGCATCTGAAATTTTTGCTCCGCCAAGAATAAAAACTGAAGGCCTTACAGGTTTATGCATGACTTTTTCTAGTGTTGCCACTTCATTGTATAAAAGTTCACCTGCTGCAGTTGGTTTGAGTTCTGGAAATGCGACCATTGATGGAGAGTTTCGGTGTGCTGCTGCAAAAGCATCATTCACATAATAATCAACTAGAGGGGCTAGGCCACGAACTAGGTAAGTGTCAAGCATCTCCTGTGGTTTAAGTTTAACGCTATTTTCAAATGTTGAAATTTCTTCGCTTAAGTACCTAAGGTTTCCTAGTAAGATTGCTTCTCCTGATTGTAGGCTTTTTATTTTTTTTTGGGCTTCTGGTCCAGCCACATCATCAACATAGTTGATTGTATACCCAGAGTGAAATGAGAGTTTTTTTGCGTGTTCATGAAGAGGTATTAAATTTTGATAATCTAGCGTGTCACCTTGGTGAGCAATGATTGCCAGCTTAGCCCCGCTATCAAGCAGTTTTTTTATGGTTGGAATGCTTTTAATAATACGATTTTCATTAACGATTATTTTTGTGTGTTTATCGATAGGAGAGTTTATGTCTACACGAAGTAGAACTGTTTTGTTGGTGTAATCAAATTCGTTTAACTTTGTTAAATTAGGCATAGTTAGTTAATTGGGGACACACTAAGACAAATAGTTCTTAAGTCGTGGTCTATTTCCAGTAAGGTAGCCCAAGGTATTCGTTAGTCTTTCCTACTGCCTTTAGTCTATCTGTTTCCATGCCCATGGCTGCTCTTATAGCATCAATAGATTCTGGAATCGTGACTGACTCTTGAGGTATATGAATTCCAAACATAATGTCTTTTCCAGATTTAACAAAAGTATCTTCCCAAATCGGAACTTCGTAGATATCTCCGCGAGACCTTCCTAAGTCCCGTGCATATTTGAATATAGATGCGTTACCTTGAAAGCCCTGATCTATTGAAACAAGCCTAATTCGATCATGTGCATAAAAAAGCTTTTTCGCCTCATCTACTGTTAAATCATCATTTGGTGTTGCTAAAACTGATATGAAATGCCCATGAGTTATTGGTGTATGAACTAATAATCCTGTTGCATCAACATGCGGCATGATATTCATAAGATCAACTGCTTGGTGATTAGGAGCTTTGTCGACTTGCAGTGCATTTACGATGCCGCGATGATAATCACCAGGATCAGCAACACGTCTTACAATAGTAATTGCAACTCGTTTCACTCCCACTGCTCTGTCCAAGCAATCTATAGTGCGGATTAAACCAGTTGTATTGCATGAGGTTAACTTTAAAAAATCCTGATTTAGTCCATCCTCGTAGTTTGCATAGCCATGAAAAAAAACTTTAGCAATTTCATCTCTTTCACCGCCTTGAAAGATTGCTTTATTGCCATGTTTTAAATACAGGTCTTTATTTTTCTCTCCAATTCCTCCAGGAGCGGCATCTAGGACTATATCTACTTCAGGGAGTATTTCTTCCATCGTGCCAGAGACTGGTATGCCTGCAGATTTAAGAGTTTTTGCGGCTTCATCGTATGCTGCAAAAAGTTTATAAGGCATGCCTTTATCTCTAAGGGTTTGTACTGTTAGTGTGGGAGATGCATCTACTACACCTACAAGTTCCATATCTCCTTGCAATGCGACACCATCAGCAAGTCTCTGCCCTATAACACCATATCCTGAAACCAAAACTTTAATCATATTTTTTGTCCCGAGTAGCTTATATCCTGTCAAAAATACTTATCCATCTATCAGTACACTATCACATCATTTAAAGTTGAATGTTTACATTTATTTATAGGTTAAATTCAATCACATATGGCTTTTTTAATGATTGATAATATTTCTTATTGATATTCATTCTTATTTGCAATGCTGTTTTGAAATTGCATCTATCTTGATCGTGTTGTACAGTCCATCGCAATTAGAAGTAGCACTTTTTAGGCAAGAACATATGGACTTCATACCGAGCAGCGGTCCACACCTTCACATTGTTTTGAACCATCTTCCAGTATATGGGACCGTTATTGCGTTGGGGTTATTTCTTTACTCCATTAACTGGAGAAGTTGGCTAAGTTCCAATGTTGAAGTGAAAAGTACAGATATTGAGCAGGTTAGTCTTGTGCTTTTTGTGCTTTTAGGAATTTTGTCTATACCCACTTATATAACTGGTGCTGCAGCAAGGTGGGCATACCAGGGGCGTAATGATACTTCTATGGATGTGATCCTAGCCCATCAGGATGCGGCCCTAATGGCATTTCTCTTTTTAGGATTGGCCGGATGTGTTGCTTGGTTAGCTTTGTGGCAAAAGAGACGTTTTTCACGTGCACACTCTTGGAGTCTTCAAGCTATTTTAGGGTTTTCAGTACTTTCAGTTTTTTATCTTTTTAAGACAGGTAGCGTAGGAGGCACAATTGTTCGGCCAGGTCTTCACGACGCTGCCGGAGCAGCACAAGGTTCAGGTATAGTCGAATTTGTTGAATCGACCATCCAGAGCTTTATATGGGCGTGGCCTTCCATGGAAGCAGCGCACTTTATTGGAATGGCTTTGGTTTTTGGTGCTGTGACAGTAATTGGATTGCGGGTATTAGGCGTAGCTAAATCGGTACCATTTTCTGCAATGCATCGATTACTACCTTTAGGCGCGGCAGGATTACTTATCAATGTTATAACCGGAGTATTTTTCTTTATTGCAGATTCTGGTCGCTACGTTGCAATGGATGGGTTTCCGCCAAAGATTATATGGTTGGTAATAGGCGCTATTGCGATTCTTTATTTCACAATTTTTGATGAGATGTGGAAGGTTAAATCTGGCGAGGATGCGCCTTTGATATCTAAAGTAATGGCGGTGCTGGTGATTTTATCCTGGGGCTGTGTGCTGGTCTTTGGCCGACTATTGCCTTACTACGGAGATGGAGGCTAGTCCATGGGTTTTATAATTGCGCTTCTTGTTGTAATAGCAGTGCTTGTTGTGTCTTGTGCTGTGGTTTATTTGATCGACAAAGATGCTGACGTTAGCGATAGAGCATAAGAGGAAGAATTATGGGAATGGAATATTGCATACCGGATAATCCTTACTTGCTATGCTTGCTGGAAAACACAGCATATTCCCAATGGATTGTTGCTGGACTTGTAGGGTGGCCGCTTATGCTTTCAATGCATGCAGTAGGCTTAGCGATCATTGTTGGCATCATGTTTACATTGAACATGCGAATGTTTGGTTTTTTTAAACCAATTCCTTTTTCAGCAATAAATGATCTTATGGTTTTTGGTTGGATTGGTATTGCGCTTAATATATTTTCTGGCTTTTCCCTTTTTATGGCGCAGGCAAACTTTTACATAACTAACTTTCCGTTTATTTTGAAAATCACCTTTATTATCCTTGGTATCGCTAATTTGCACTACACGCAAAAAGTACTTAAGCGTGATGCAGCTGGATGGGATGCAAGTGGTGAGGTTCCCCAGATAAGTATGCTTCTTGCAGGAACATCATTAGCCTTCTGGATTTTGGCCGTTGTTGGTGGGCGGTTAATTGCATATCTGTAATCTGATTATCTCTAACAGTAATTTTTCGGTTAAAAAATTAGATCACTAGTTGTGATAATTTAGCATTAGTTAGTTCTCAAACGTTCCATCAATTAGAACGAACATCATTTTGCATACTGTATCAGTTCTGTTGCTCCAAGCATGGTTTGTCCCTCTTTGAATTACTACATCACCTTTTTTTATTAATACCTCAGAATCATCAAGAACCATATGTATCTGACCTTCGAGACATAACGCAAAATCAACAGTCTCAGTGCGATGCATTAATGGGTGTGGTGGTTTCCCACTAGTGTCTCTGACGTGTTCTGCACCTATAGATGCCCAAGCAGTTTTTGCTGCTGAATCATCGATATTTTCTATCCAACCCTTCTCAGGTGGGAATTCAATAATTCTAAATACGCACCCGTTTTCAGGGGGCAAGAGCCCAATGGTTTCAGTAGTAGTGTCTTCTTCTCCATAGACATTAGCTGGAGTAGAGTCAATTCTCCAAAGATTATGTATAGCAACCCCTGGACGGTGCTCAGGTCGAACGATATTAGACGCTTCCTTGTCTGAGATGACTATGGCTTTACCAGAACCATCGTGACCGGTTATTACCCTTCTTATTCCCATTAGAAACTCCTTTTATCTTTAGACTGCTATTTAACTGGTCAATATTACGTTTTTAATAGTGAATTATGTTCTTGAGTTCTTGGTATGATAGCTAAATAAATAAATAAAAAAATGCCAAAAGCAGGGGATATCTGTTGACGCTTCGAGCATCGGTTGTTTTCAGTAAAGGGGTAATTATTTTTCTTGGGCTCTACTGCTTGATCGCATGTAGCCCAGGGGAGCAAACGTTTATTCGCGTTGCATCAGGACCTGCTGGTGGATACTGGTATCCTTTAGGCGCGAAACAGGCTGAAATTTTTCAGCGAGAAATTCCTGGTGTAGCTGCCTCTTCAGGTCCGGGTGGTGGGGTAGGTAATCTTAGGGATGTTGCTAATGGAGAGGCAGAGGTTGGATATACCTATGCTTACAGTGCTCATAGCGCATTTATTGGCGAAGCTCCATTTGATGAGGCCCATACTAATCTAAGACATTTTGCTAGTCTTTATCCTGCGGCATATCATGTAGCAGTTCCTGAATCATCAGATGTATATAGTTATTATGATCTTCAGGGTCGTAACTTAAGTCCTGGAAAGCTAACTGATTCCGGTTATACGGTTTTTGGCACAGTAATGGACAAATATGGTATTCCCGTCGACAGCATTGCTGCAAATGGCGGAACTATTCATCATGTTTCATATACAGATTCTGTAGCTTTAATGAAAGATGGTCATATTGATGCGGCTTTCGCCATGTCAGGTTTGCCGCAAGCATTCTTCTTGGATTTGGAATTTCGGCCTGGTATCCGGTTTCTGCCAATTGAAGAAAGAGTTTTGACTGAAATAATTGCTGAAAATCCAGGGTATATTTCAATAGTTATTTCTGAAAAGCATTATGGGAGTGTACGTGCACCTGTTACTACATTAGGTTCGATGACAACTTTAGTTGTTAACCAGAGCTTGTCGGATGAATTAGTCTATTCCATGGCTAAATCCTTGTGGGATGCTCATGGAGAATTAGTGGCAGTTGCAGATACCTGGGAGCAGGCTCGTCTTGATATGGCCTTGTTTGGTGCTGGCATACCGGTTCATCCGGGAGCGCTAAGGTTTTATCAGGAAAATGGCGTAACCGTTCTGACTAACTAAATGGCTCAGCGTGAAACAAGTAGTAGAAACTACCGTTGATGATTTGGTTTTATCTGAGAGAAAGCAAAGTTCCTTCATAGGCAAACTTCACTCAGCATCACCTACTAGCTTGATTTGGTGGTTGCTGCTTATTGCATCAAGTGTTTCAATTTCGTTGGCGTTCTTCCATCTTTTTGTTGCAGCATTTGGTACTCCTGAAAGTCGTGCATTTAGAAGTACTCATTTGACTGGTATGTTGGTATTAGCTGTTCTAACAACTCCTTTATGGAGAAAGTCTTTAACAGATCCAATTGTTACCTCTGAAGGGCAAATAGATCTACGCAAGTTAATTGGATTGATTATTGATATCGGCTTTGTTTTAACTGTATTGTCCATTCAAATTTACACTCTTTATGACATACAGGAATTTCAACAACGTGAAGGGAACTTAAATTCAAGTGATGTGATTGTTGGCTCACTTTTACTTGGATTGGTATTGGAAGCAGCCCGAAGGGTTGTTGGACTTCCTATGGTCATGATTACAGCCTTTTTTGTTGTACACGCATTAACTGCTAATTATTTTCCGGGACTTTTTTTTGGCCCACCTGTTTCTTATGCTCGACTAGTTGATGTTTTGTTTGTTCGTGCAGATGGAATATTTGGCATTCCTATAATGGTTGCTGCAACTTATATAGTTTTATTCATAATATTTGGAGCAGTACTTGTGCGTTCAGGTGCTGGAAAGTTTTTTTTAGATCTTGCTATTGCGCTTACTGGGCATCTTCGAGGAGGACCTGCAAAAGCGTCTGTTGTAGCTAGCGCATTTCTAGGGACCGTTTCTGGATCAGCAGTTGCAAATGTTGCTACGACCGGATCGTTTACGATACCACTGATGAAAAAAATTGGTTATAGCCCTCGTTTTTCTGCTGCAGTCGAGGCCTGTTCCTCTTCAGGCGGTCAGATTACACCACCAATTATGGGTGCAGCAGCGTTCATTATTGCAGAGTATTTGCGAGTAAATTATGTCGCTGTTTTATTAGCTGCAATTATTCCCACGATACTTTATTTTGCAACTGTTTATTTCATGGTTGATCTAGAGGCTGATAAAAGCGGAGTTAGACATATAGAGAAAAATAAATTACCAAATGTTAAAGAAGTTTTAAGTTCTGGATGGCATCAGTTATTAACTTTAATAGTTTTAATTGCATTATTAGTTGCAGGTTATACAGCAATGCTTGCTGCCTTTGCAGGGATTATAGTTTTATTTGTGCTGAGCTTTATTTCTTCTAATACACGTTTAAGTACTTTTGATTTGTTAGCAGCATTTGAAGCTGGCATTAGAAATGCTGTGCCAGTTACTGTCGCTTGTGCTTGTGCAGGGATCATAATTGGGGCTATTTTTGCTTCTGGTCTTGGGCTTAAGTTTACAAATTCTGTAATTTCCCTGTCGGGTGGAAACCTTTTTTTGTTGCTAGTGTTAACAGCGGGTGCAGCTATTATTTTAGGAATGGGAATGACTACAACTGCGGTATACATTACTGTGGCAGCGCTTGTAGCTCCAGCTCTTATCGAAATGGGAGTTGAGCCAATGGCAGCACACTTGTTTGCTTTTTACTATGGTGTCGTTTCAACAATTACCCCTCCTGTAGCCTTAGCGTCATTTGCTGCAGCAGGTATTGCTGGGTCTGGTCCAATGCGTACTGCGCTTACTTCAGCTAGAGTTGGAATAGCTAAGTACGTTGTTCCCTTTGCATTCGTCTATAACTCAAGTCTTGTATTAAATGGACCTAAATGGCTAAGCCTTGTTTCTTTTATCACATCCCTTATTGGACTCTGGTCTCTTTCTGTTGCATTAGAAGGCTGGTATAAAGGTCTGGAGTATTCTTTTATTCATAGAATAGTGCTTGCATCTTTTTCATTAGTATTATTTTTCCCACCACTAGAATTGCTGCTTGGATATCCTGGTTATTTTTATTGGCTGATGTCATTAGGATCTATAGGAATTTTCTATCGCTATGCTAGTAGTCACTCATCTTTGCATGCTTAAGTTAAATAAATTATTTAGAGGGCCATGGTGGCATTGGGTTATTCTTGCGGGAGTTTTTTTGATTTTAGGTATTTTAGGCTCTAGTGCGCTTCATGTTAGAGAGTTTAATTTTTTTTTAATTTTGTTGATCTTTATGTCTTTCTGCATGGTCCTTCTTGTGGGTTTATCCAAGACTCGATAAGAGTTTGATTATGAAAAAATATTTTATATATAAATCTGATCATTTTTTTATTAATGAACTATTATTTGAATATAGATTAAGAAGTTTTATATTAATTACAGTATCTTTAATGATAGCGGGTTGCTCACCGCCTACAGATCGAGAAGAAATAAGACTTGGAACAGCTGCACTCGGGGGCGCCTACTATCCTCTAGGACAAGGGCTATCCGGTCTGGTTTCTCAAGATATGGATGGGGTCTTCATGGTACCAATTGTTACTAGGGGTGCTGTGGAAAACCCTCGCCTAATTGATCGTGGTGATATGGAATTGGCTCTAACTAATGCTGATCTTGCTTACTTTGCATATGCTGGACAAAATCCCTATCAGGAACCATTAGATATTTTAGCTGCGGGTATATTGCATCCAAGTGTTCTGCATCTTATTTCTCGTGCAGATAATGGTATTACAAGTTTTGAGCAGCTTAAGGGGAGGCGAATTGCTTTAGGCGCAGCTGGCGGTCCAACAGTATCTTTGGCCCGGTTGTTGCTTGAAGCGCATGGTATGTCCCTTGGAGATATTGTGCCAAGTTTTCTGTCTTATTCTGATGGCTTTAGCCAGCTTGGAGATGGTAATGTTGATGCTGCATTTGCTTTAGCAGGTTTTCCTGCAGCAGGTGTTTTGCAAACTAGAGCTACTCAAGAATTATCATTTATTCAGATTGATACTGAGATTATGAATCGATTTGTGGAAAATAATCCTTATTATTATTTAGTGAATATGTCAAAAGAGGTGTATGACACTAAAAATGGGTCAACTCTTCTTGCTGTCCCAAATATTTTAATAGTTTCTGGTAGTGCTAGTTCAGAGTTTGTTTTTGAAATTGTTAAATCTATTTATGGGAATTTGCAGCAATTACAGACAACTAATGCTATTGCAAATCAAATTGATCCTACCCAGCTTGGGCTTTTACCTATTCCTCTTCATCCTGGCGCCTCTCAATATTTCATGCGCTAATAGGATATTTCATGATTTTAAGAGAGTGGGTTTTTAATAATACTCGTGCTGTTTTCATTGGCTCACTAGCTCTAATCTTAGGTCTTTTTCATTTGGCCAATGTATCTGGGGTTCTTGTTTTATCAACAATGATTGTGCGTTCTGTCCATCTAACAATCATGCTGGCTCTTGTTTTTCTCCAGCCATGGGATTTTTCCTCTCAACAAATAAGTGTATTCCAGAGATGGGTTAGTGCTTTTCTATTTATAGTTTCCTGTATATCAGGTTGTTATGTAGTTATTCGTTGGGATGAGATTGCACTTAGTGGCGGTCTTACTACTACATTAGATCTTGTTATAGCAGGAATCATTATCTTTTTGGTTCTTGAGGCAACAAGAAGAATAGTTGGTGTTTTTTTAGTTTCTATTGCATCAATTTTTCTACTGTATCCATTCGTTTCACCATATTTGCCAGGAGTGCTCTTTGGTCGAGAAGCAAGATTAGAAAGTGTTCTTTCTTTTCTCTCTTTAACTGGTCAGGGTATTTATGGAATACCTGTAGGAGTTGCATCTACATACATAATTTTATTTACTATTTTCGGCTCCTATCTGACTGAATTCGGCGCAGGGAAATTTTTTTTTCATTTTGCTAATTCTATTACTCGAGGTCTTACAGCTGCATCTGCTAAAACAGCGGTTATTTTTAGTACTTTGCTTGGAATGATTTCCGGTTCTGCTGCTGGCAACGTAGCAGTGACGGGTTCATTCACAATTCCTATAATGAAAAAAGAAGGTTATAAGTCTCACCAAGCTGGTGCAATCGAAGCGGTAGTTTCTACTGGGGGTCAAATAATGCCACCTGTGATGGGTGCTGCTGCATTTATAATGGCTGAAATTGTAGGTACACCATATATAAACATAATGAAAGCTGGCTTAATGCCAGCTTTACTATTTTTCTTTTCAATATTGTTCGTAGTGCATTTGCAGGCAATTAAAAGTGAAATAGCCTTTGATGGTGATGATGAACTAAGTAATGAACCATTTTACAAAACACTTTTTGCCGGTATTCCTTTTTTAGTTCCATTTGTGTCTCTTATCGGAATGATGGTATCTGGGTATTCGCCGGTCTTGTCTTCTTTTTACTCGATTATATTAATTCTTGTCCTGCATCTTTTAGCAGTACGAAAAATTTCAAAAGAGTTTTTTATAAAAATTGCAAGCGCAACTATAAAAGGAGTAAAAAGCGCAGTGCCAATTTCAGTAGCATGTGCATCAGCTGGAATAATTTCTGGAATTATGGCCATAACTGGTCTTGGATCTAAGTTATCTATTTTTATCATTTCATTGTCTGGTGGGGTTCCATTTTTTGGCCTTATACTCACAATGATTGCCGCTATTATTTTAGGTATGGGATTACCAACAACAGCGTCTTATCTTATTCTTGCGACAGTTGTAGCTCCGGCTTTATCTGATATGGGAGTTCCTTTACTTACGGCGCATATGTTTGTTTTTTTCTTTGGATGTGTTTCTACTATAACGCCTCCTGTTGCACTAGCATCTTATGTTGCTGCAGGAGTGGCACAGGCTGATATAAACAAAGTTGGGTGGACAGCTTTTCGTTATGGGTTTGTATGCTATTTGTTACCTTTTGCATTTTTCTTTGGACCAGGGCTTTTATTTCAGGGTACGATTTTTGAGATCATCTCTACAGCTTTAACAGGTTTGCTAGGAGTATTTTTACTTGCTGCAACTATCGTGGGTTTTCTGCTAAGTGAACTAAAAATATATGGTCGTATTACAATAGGAATTGCTGGGACTCTACTATTAACTCAGGGATTTATCACAGATATTGTTGGTTTTTCAGTGATAGGGCTATGGCTAGTATATAAAGAAAAAATAGAAAATTATTCCAACGATAAATAATTCCTAGAGCAGCATTAAGCTCAAAGGAGGGAATGCAATTAAAAGTAGTGTGACCACAAGTGTTATTAAGACAAATGGAAAGGCACCTGCAAAAATGCTTCCTAGACTAATATTTTCTTTTTCTAAGCTAGATTTAATTACATAGACGCTTAATCCAAGTGGTGGTGTCATAAGGCCAATTTCTACGCCTATTACCGTAACAATTCCAAACCAAATTAAATCTCCATTAAATTCCCCAACAACCGGCAACGCTAGAGGCAACAGAATTAAAAGTATGGATGTTGAGTCCAGTACCATACCAAGAAGAATTAGTAAAAGTAGGTAAACGATTAAAAATCCAGTTAGACTGAGGCCCAGAGATCCTAGGTAAGTAGCCATATCACCTGGTAAACCAGTAAGAGTTAACATTCTACTAAAAATACTCGCACTGATAATGAGGAATAGGATTGTTACTGCTACCTGACCAGTTTCCTGCATTACATTCCAGAGTCCTGACCATGTAAGTCGTTTTTTAAGCAGAGCAAGACACATTGCAGCAAAAGCTCCTGCAGCACCAGCTTCTGTAGGAGTAAAAAAACCACCATAGATTCCTCCCAATACCAATATAATTAACCCTGCTATTGGGAGAACTGCAAAAAATGCATTTTGTTGGTCTGGATCAGCTTGATCTTGCCTACTTGGTTTACCTACAAACGTTGGCCACAGCGCTGCCATAAGAATTACGCCAATTGCGAAAGCACCCGCAAGGATGATGCCTGGTATTATCGCGGCAATAAAAAGAGCGCCAATAGATACCTCAGCTATCACACCATAAATTATGAGTAGTAGGCTAGGGGGTATTAGCATCCCGAGAACACTTGATCCAGCGGTTAAACCTACAGCGAATTTGGGTGAATAACCTCGGGCAACCATTTCTGGGACAGCAATCTTAGAAAAAATCGCGGCAGATGCTATTGATATGCCCGTAATTGCTGCAAAAACAGCATTAGCAGCAACCGTTGCAATACCAAGGCCTCCAATAATTCGACCAAAAACCTTTTGGGCAGCTTTGAAGCTATCGCTACCAATTTCAGAGATGCTAACGAATAAACCCATCAAAATGAATAATGGTACTGTAGCAAATACATATTCAGAAATTGTGCCTTGTGCAGCTAAAGATAAAATATCTGTTGCGGTTTGAAAGTCTCGTTTAAGCAGGGCAAGCCCTAAAAAACCTGTTGATAACAGAGCAATAGAAATTGGCATGCCGAGAGCTATTAAAGTTAAAACCCCAACGATTGATAAAGCACCTATTGCACTATCTGAAGGTTCAGCAAGCCATGTACTAGCGCTGACTAGTATTATAAAAGTTAAAAGATAAATTGTTTTTTTCCATACTTCTGAGTTTTTTGAGACTGAATCACTATCAGGTATAAGGCGAAGTAAAAAAGCACATGCCGCTACTACTGAACCAACCACTACAATTAATTTTATGGGAGTAATTGGTAGCGTATAAATTCCTTCAACACCTACATACTCGTTGGTTCTTAGAGCGCGAAAAAAATCCGGCCAAGCTCCAATAGCTATTATTGCCATGATGACAACACCAAGAATGGAAAATGTGCGATCTAGACTAAGTGCTAATCCCATATTTTTTTTCTTGAAGCGTTCTATAAAAAGTTCTGCTCGAGTTAAACGACCCATTCTTATAGCAAACGCTAATTGCAGAAAGACACACGCTATTAGTGAAAATGCAACTATTTCAGGAACAGCTTGTAATGGATGATCAAAAAATGTTCGGCCTGTTATATCTGCACAAATTAGGAATGTCAGTGTGAATATCCAAACCACGCCCGCCCCATTCATCAATTGAATTAGACGACTTAGGTTTTGGTCGGTGCGTGTTGATATATTCAGGGTGCTACATCCCAGTCACGAAGTGGCTGTCCGCCACGCTCTCTAAATGATGTCATATAAGTGCTTAATGTGGCTTTAGCTGGGTGTCCCCGTTTTTCAGCAGATTCCGCCCACCGACCAGCAATATCTGGTAACACATTTATCCATTTTTGTTTCTCTGCATCAGAAAGAGTTGTGATTGTTGCATTTTCCTGTTGCATCGAAGAAATAGCATAGTTATATCTTTGCATAACCTCTGTAGCGACTGTATGACTGTACTCTTTTCCAAGTTGTGATAAGACCGTTTGTATATCTGTGGGTAATCTTTCCCATGTTTTTTTGTTTACTGAGAGGCCTCCATGAAATTGTGCCCCAAGTCCTACCAGCGTTATATACGGGGCTACCTCATGGAGACGGTAGGGATATGCTCCGCTGAGAATTGTGAGTACACCATCTGCAACGCCTGTATCAAGTTGTGTGTAATAAGTTGATAGGCCGCCATTAACTGCCACTGCACCAGTTCCTTCTAGCCATGTTGCTGAAGCTCCAGGCGCAAGTATTTTACGCCCTTCTAAATCTTGTACTTGGTTAACAGGGAAGGTCGTCATTAAATGGTATGTTTCAACACCACTTGCCCCTAATAAAAGTTGATTTTGATTGTCCCAGGCTTGAGAAAGTTCAGGCATGGTTTCGTGTAATTCATTAAAGATATCAACTAACAAAGGAAGATCATCGGTTACAAATGGCGTGTAGTACGTGACATTTTGTAATGGCATTTTTGACGTTTCCCAAAGAGCACCTACCCAGCCTATGTCTGTTAAACCAACTTCAATTGCCTCTAAGCTATCTTGCCATTTATACAGCGAACCACCGTACGCTTCTCGCCAAGCTATGCGGTGTTCGCTGCCCATTTCCTGAAGTCTTTTATTAGATTCAGGAACTACAAGACTACTAATTACTCCGATAAAAGGAAGATTTGCAGACTGTGGGCCTGCTGCTGTTAGTCGGAATGTTTCTGATAGTGTTGTTGTAGATAGCAATAACAAGCATATTAACGATAATAAATGCATTGGGAATTTTTCTTTTTTTATCATAATTATTACTATTATATCGTTGATATATACGCTAAATAAAATGTGAATCTAGATTATCCATAAGCTAGATATTCCATCCCAAATTAACTTTATTCCCACTAATAAGATTGAGCTAAGAATGATTGAGAAAAATACCTTTTCCGGAATTTTTCGGTTTAGCCATACACCAAGAAAAACTCCAATAGGAACAAGTGGTAATAATGCAGCAGATACTGATAGATTCGTAACTGAGAGCTGACCTAACATGCCATAAGGAATTAGCTTTATAGCATTTGCCGAGGCGAAGAACATAACGCTGGTTCCCGTATATATCTCTTTGCGTAAGCCTTGTCTTAATACATAAACCTGATATGGCGGTGCTCCAGCATGCGCTAAAAAACTGGTAAAACCAGCGCAAGTTCCCCAAAAAACACCCCATGGCTTACTGGGGGGCGGTATGTCAATCTTTGTTTTACCTGCCATGCGGAGTATTCCACGGGCCCTATGAACTGTGAAAACAATTGCTATTATCCCCACTAAAAAGCGAACAATATCATCATTAACCCAACCAGCTGTGAGTCCACCAATAGTTATGCCCACTATTGCTGAGGGAATTAATACCGTGAGTACCCGAGCATCCCAGCGGTTTCTATATACCCAAATACTTAAAATATCCATGGGAATCATAATAGGGAGCATAATTCCAGCAGCCTGAATTGGAGAAATAGCTAATGACATTAATGGGACTGCAAGTAGAGCAAATCCACCAAACCCACCTTTGGATATTCCAGTGATTAATACTGATATAACGGCAATTGATAAAAACCAAGGGTCCGTTAGAAGCTCAGGGATCACGCTAATTCAGTCCAAAAATGTATTAACAATAAGTTATTCGATGCCGCTTGCGCGGGCTTGTTCTCGAGCCATGACTGCCCAATCTAATTCTTCTTCGCCATGTGCTTTAGCGCTCAGCAAACGATCTCGCCACACATTGGCACAGGGAAGGGGTACGTTTACAGCTTCTCCAGCTGTTAAAGCTAGATTTGCATCTTTGAGGCCAATTTGAACTGAGGCACCTACATTATCGTATGATTCATCTACGATTATCTGGCCATAAATTTTGTACGCAGGTGCTCCAAACAGACCTTCTGTCAAAATAGTTTGGAAAAGTTGTGGGTCAACGCCAAATTTTCTAACAAGAGCCATGCTTTCGCCAATAACCTCTATGGCCGATCCAAGTACAAAGTTATTCGCAATCTTAACCGCTGTTGCGGCTTGTGGTTCATTTCCAGCGATAAATGTTTGTTTTGCTAATAAATCAAAGATTGGTGTAAGAATCTTTAGGGCAGATGGTGGTCCCCCAGGTACGATAGTGAGTGTACCTTCTGCTGCAAGGTCCGGTCTTCCTAGTACATGGCCTGCAACCAATATTTGGTCGGCATTCTTATGGGCTTCCGTTAGCTTTTTAATAGTTTGTACACTGTGAGTACCGCTGGTCATGTGTATGGCCTCTTTTGGTAGACAATCAATCAGCCCATTTTTAGAAAAAGTTAGTTCCTCTAAAGCTTCATCTGTTGGTAGCATGGTTATCGTGACTTCTCGGTTTTCAACAGTTTCAGCAATAGAGGTTGCTGCAATTGCGCCATTTGAGCTCAACTCTTCTAATGCTTTAGGGTTTGTATCATAGATAGTCAGTTCATGGCCCGCGTCAAGAATTCTTTTTGCCATTCCATGCCCCATCCTACCAATTCCAATGAATCCAACTCTCATGACTGAAGACTCCTTCAATTAATGAATATGTGTTCTTACAACTGCACTATGGGGGTACTATTTTTAATACATTCATGTGAGATCGTTGGCACCATGTCCTTTTGATCTAACGGCGCGAGTATACGTGCGAAAGTAAGTGCTCGGTAGTTGTTCCAGTAACTATTGCATAGAAATACCTAATACAAATAGTTGAAAAATATAATATTTATTATATTTAAAATATTTTT